>JBOFLQ010000081.1:0-27462 GCA_051657945.1 Xenococcaceae cyanobacterium
AATCAGATCTTTAAGTCATGATTTGAAGTATTTACTCTCTTTTTGTCATTAACCTTGATTAATGACCGCTTATTTTTCGAATGCGAAGCACTCCCTACGGGAGATCGCGAACGCTCGTTTCAGAATGAAACAGCCCTACCCTTACCAAAGGGGGGAATAAGTTTTAAAGTCCCTCTTACCAAAAAAGGGAATAAGTTTTAAAGTCCCTCTTACCAAAGGAGAGAATAAGTCTTAAAGTTCCTTTTACCAAAGGAGGGAATAAGTTTTAAAGTCCCTCTTACCAAAGGAGGGAATAAGTTTTAAAGTCCCTCTTACCAAAGGAGAGAATAAGCTTTAAAGTTCCTTTTACCAAAGGAGGGAATAAGTCTTAAAGTCCCCCTTAAAAAGGGGGATTTAGGGGGATCTCTAACTAAATCTTGTATTCAAACATACTTGTAAAGCATCTCGGTTTAGTGGCTTAAATCTAAGATCTTGTATCATTCTCAACAACCGACGGGGAATTAATTCCCCGTCTCATACAGAAAGTCGTCTAAAGACGACTAAAATACCTATCCAGTCGTCTTTAGACGACTTTAACTATTAGGCAGCGATTTCAATCGCTGACTTCGCTCGATAGACTTTAGATATAATATACGTACATGAACAAATATTTGTACATATAAACTATGGAAGCAATCTCTTACACGGCGGCGCGTTCAAATTTGGCAAAAACAATGGAAAAAGTTTGTCTCGATCGCGAACCAATTATCATCACCAGACAAAACGCCAATTCAGTAGTCATGATTTCTTTAGAAGACTACGAAGCATTACAAGAAACAGCTTATCTTTTACGCAGTCCTGCCAATGCTGCTAGACTAACTCGTTCGATCGCCGATCTTGAGGCGGGAAAGGTTATTGAAAAAGAGTTAGATTTGGACTCGTGAAAGTTTGTTTTAGCGAAGATGCTTGGGAAGAATATCTTTACTGGCAGAAAACCGATCGAAAAATAGTCAAAAAAATTCATGAATTGATAAAGTCAATAAAGAGAGAACCTTTTACTGGAGTTGGAAAGCCAGAACCTTTAAAATTTGGTTTCCAAAAATATTGGTCGAGAAGAATAGATATAGAACATCGTCTTGTCTATAAAGTTGAAGGAGATGTTCTTTATATTGCTCAGTGCAGATATCATTATCAAAACGATTAATATTTCGATCGATGATTGATAACAAACAACAAACAACTGCCTGGTTGCTGATAATTCCTGCTTTGTTGGTAATGTCTTTGGTGTTTGTCTACCCGATCGCGCGGGCATTTTGGTTGAGTTTATTCGCTCAAAATTTGGGTACGCAATTGCAACCAGTATTTTCTGGTTTTGCTAACTACGGACGCATGTTCGGAGACGGGCGTTTTTGGCAAAGTATCGGCAACACCAGCATTTTTACCATTTTTAGCGTTACCTTAGAATTGTTGCTGGGAATGGTTGTTGCTTTAGTACTCAATCAATCTTTTCGAGGTAGGGGCATTGTCCGCACGATCGCGATTATTCCGTGGGCGTTACCTACTGCTGTAATGGGTTTGGCTTGGGCGTGGATCTTTAACGATCAATATGGCGTAGTTAACGATATTTTGCTGCGTTTGGGATTAATTCAGCAAGGCATCAATTGGTTGGGCGATCCGACTTGGGCAATGGTAGCGTTAGTTGTTGCCGATGTCTGGAAAACTACTCCTTTTATTGCTATTATTCTGCTGGCTGGTTTGCAAACCATTTCTGCCGATCTCTACGAAGCACATTCGCTCGATGGTGCTAAACCTTGGCAGAGTTTTTGGCAGATTACTTTACCTTTAATTGCGCCTCAAGTTGCGATCGCGCTGTTATTTAGATTTGCTCAAGCTTTTGGTGTTTTTGACTTAGTTCAGGTTATGACTGGTGGAGGACCGGCTGGATCGACCGAAACTGTCTCTATCTATATTTATACTACGGTAATGCGTTATCTTGATTTTGGTTACGGTGCGGCGTTAGTAGTAGTAACATTTTTATTATTAATATTAGCTGTTGCGATCGCCTCTTTTTTATTAAAGCAAGCTCAACTAAAAGCAAGATAAAAAATCAATTGGTTAGGGGCGAATGAGCATTTGCAAGGCACGGATTCCGATCGTAGAGACGCGATATCTCGCGTCTCTACAATAAAAATTAAAAATTTAAAAGCGAACAATGATAGCCGATCGAAAACAAACAGAAACAGGTTTTAAGATTCGAAATATTATCTTATCGGTTGGAATTTTTGCGATCGTTATATTTTTTCTAGCGCCAATTCTCTGGCAGGTTTTAACTTCTTTAAAAACAAACAAAGATATCTCAGCAATTCCTAATATTTATTTTCCTACTCGTATAACTTTCAAACATTATTTAGAATTATTTGGACGAAGACCTTTTACTTTTTATATATTTAATAGCGCTTTAGTTTCACTTATTTCTACGTTTTTGTGTTTAGTTTTGGGTTCTCCCGCAGCTTATGTTTTAGCTAGATTAAAACTACCAGGAAAAAATATTATTTTGGCAGGTATTTTAATTATTACTTTGTTTCCTTACGTTCTTTTATTTTTAGGACTATTAGAAATAATTAAAAACTTTGGTTTGGGAAATAATTATTTGTCATTAATTATTCCCTATACAGCAATTAACTTACCCCTAACAATTTTAGTGATGCGTAGTTTCTTCGAACAACTACCAAAAGATTTGGAAGATGCTGCAAAAGTAGACGGTTATAAAATAATTCCAATGCTAATTAATATTGTCTTACCCATGACAGTACCCGCTTTGGTTACAACAGGAATTTTGACATTTATTTTTGCTTGGAACGAATACATTTTTGCTCTCAGTTTTATTACTGAAGAAACGATGAAAACTATTCCCGTTGCCACAGCACAATTAGGAGGTACGACTATTTTTGAAATTCCCTACGGTCCGATCGCAGCAGCCACAGTTTTAGCAACATTCCCTTTGGTGATTTTAGTATTATTATTCCAACGTAGAATTGTTCAAGGGTTAACTGCGGGTGCGGTTAAGGGATAAGTAATAAGTAGCAAGTAGCAAGTAGCAAGTAATAAGTAGCAAGTAGCAAGTAGCAACTAATAAGGAGCAGGGATGAAGTCGATCGGCGCAATCAACAATGAACCATAAACAATGAACTAAATTATGATTCCTCTAAAAGATGAAAATCCTGTTAGGATTACCCCTGTTGTTACTTATACTTTGATTGCTGTTAACATCATAATTTTTATTTACCAACTAAGTTTAAGTAGATCTGAATTAACTAGTTTTTTTCAAGTTTATGCATTAGTTCCTGAAGAATTAACTACTAATTTAAGAGGTTATCTTCTCAATCAACCAATTCCAGAATTCCTAACTCTAATAACATCCCAATTTTTACATGGAAGTTTTCTGCATGTTGGTTTTAATATGCTATCTTTGTGGATTTTTGGAAATAATATCGAAGAAGCTTTAGGTCATATTAAATATTTAATCTTTTATCTTACTTGCGGAATTATTGCTGCTTTAGCTCAATGGTTTTTTAGTGTAAACTCACCCATTCCTAGTTTAGGGGCAAGTGGTGCGATCGCGGGAGTCATGGGTGCTTATATTCTTAAATTTCCCCGAGCAAAAATTTTAACTTTAGTTCCTATCTTTTTCTTTCTGACAACTTTCCGCATTCCTGCCATTTATTTTTTAGGCTTTTGGTTTTTTATGCAAGCCTTTAACGGTATCGGTTCTTTAGGAGCAATGCAGAGTGGAGGTATCGCTTACTGGGCGCACATTGGCGGGTTTGTAGCGGGAATGATTTTAGGGCCAATTTTGGGTTTGTTCGGCGATCGCGATCGATAAATTAATACGAGATAAAAAACGCGATCGAGTTTTTTGTCAGTCGATTAATATTATTGAATTTTCAGTCCAATATATCCAATAATTATTTTTCTTGGTTCTAATTGTGTTTCTGTGGAAAAATAAATATGAAGTCGCCAAGCTCCTGGTGTCATGCGAACATGCCAACTAAAAATACGCTCAGTACCATCAGGACAAATAAAAGTAAATTTTTCTCTTAAACTTTTTAGCCTTGAATCACTTTCTGGAGTTACTTTACAGGGAATAATATCTAAATTAAAAGAACCACAAGTCCAACTCTTGCAGTATTCTTCAAGCTCAAATAAACGTTTTACAATCTGTTTAAGAATTGACTCACCATTGCTAAGATTTTGTAGTTGCTTACTAACATTTTCGCAAAATTCTAAACTGGGAAATAATTCTTCTTTTCGATTCCAAAGATCTAAACCGTCATAAACTTCAATTTTAATGCGATCGCGAATCCATTCTTCGTGTTTTTGTATGTGCTTGCTACAGCTAGCGTGAATTACACTTTCAGTCGTAGTTTCCAAGTTTTCATCATCATCGATCGCGGTTACTTCTAACTCAATTAAACTGCAATCCCATTCAGATGAAGATTTCAAACTTATTGCCAAAGAATTAAAAACAAAAGCGTAATAAAGACCTATGGCTTGTTTTTTTTGATAGCTGACTTCAATACCAGGATCGGCAATATCTAGCAATGGAGGATCGTTTTTATCTTGAAGAGTTCTGAGAAATCTCCTAGTTTCCAAGTCTACATTGGAATCGTTACGCCATCGAGCTACTGTATAATCGGGTGCGAGTAGTGAGTAGTTAAAATCGTTTTTCGTGCGAAGTTTTCTTTTAGCACCAGGCGGAGGTTTGATAGCCAATATAGTCTTAATAAATTCCGACATCCATTGTTTTGCCGTAGATAAATCGGTAGCCGATTGTTCTATGGAGAGTTCATTAAAAACTATTTCCAGATCCATATTTTATTCTGTTATTGGTTCTAATAAAGCCTCCAAACTTTTATCCCATTCATCAAAAAATCCATCTGGCCATTGGTCTATTCTTCCGTTTCGATTAATATGTGGTGATACTACTTCGCTGACAAGTTGCCCTTCTTTTTCTATTCTTTGAAAATAATGTAATTGAACATCTTCTGGATTAATTTTTCCATCATGAACAGCAAGACGAATCCCGTTTAAAACATGATCGCTATGTGTCTCTACTACAATTTGTACCCCACAACTAGCTGCTAGTGCTAACAATTCACCCATCTTAGCTTGTCCCTTGGGATGTAAATGAGCTTCTGGATTTTCTAGAAGTATTAAAGTACCAGGTTCGGATGCTAGTATTGCCACAATAATTGGTAAAGTGTAGCTAATTCCAAAACCAACATTGGTTGCGCGATAAGGTTTACTATCTCCGTAAAAATATTGTGAATTCGTCAAACCCATATTTGAATTTAATGTAATTTTTATGCGTGTACCAGGACTAACTTCTCTAATCCATGCTTCAACTTGATGTCTCAACTCAAGCGATTTTGCTTTTGGATGATTTAGTTTATCGATGGGAATATTTTTACTCTCATTAATTGCTAGAAAATGTGCAGTATATTCTCCTCTAGTACCAATTTGTCCGAGTACTCTTACTCTATTTTCTGACATTTTATTAAAGGGACGCGGACCTACACGTTCTGCTTGCAGATAATGAAATTTTTGGCTAAAAATACTTGATTCATAATAAATTTTTGAAGAGCAGTTGTCTATTTTAGACTCTAAAAAATCCGTATCTTTCTTCTTTAAATCGTATTGAAAATGCCATAACATCTTTTGATTATTTCCCCAGATAAGCTCAAAACCAATATAGTCTTCTCTAGCTCTTTCACAAAAAGCGTCTTGAGCAGTACCAATATCGATCCAATCTCCATTAAGTGATAAACCTGTCAATTCCGAATCTTTATTTCCCGTTGATGTAAAATCTTGTTGGTAAGATTGACGTAATAGTAGTAATGATTGAAGTACCGAAGATTTACCTGTACTATTTAAACCAGAAAGTAGAGTAAGCGATTTCAATTCAAGAAACTGATTTTCAAAAAGTTTAAAGTTTATTAAATGCAACGATCTAATCATGATAATACTTCTTGAATAATTTTTTCAATAATCCTAAATCGATAATTAACTTTATTAGCAGCTTGAGAAATAGAATCTAGAAAATTCTTATCGTTGTCTACATAACTAATAAATTTATCTATCAAATCTTGCTTACATTCTTTCAATTTCTGAATATCCTCTTCATTTAGCTGACTAAAATTTACTGACCAAGCTTCAAAGAGTGCTTTATTCAATGGATATTTTCTGGGATTTTTTTGAGATAGTTTACGAAAAGCGCGATCTCCAAAAATATCAAAAGAATTTATCATTATTTGTTTCATTTTTTTTTCAATATTGTTTAACTCTTCCTCAGATAACTTATCTATTTTAGATAAAGTTTGACTGAAAAAAGTATCTCTATTTCCATCTTCATATTCTTGGTAAGAGGTAAGAGTAAATGCTAAAAAACCAAGTACAAATTCTCGATCTTCCATACGTTTGATCTTTAATTCACTCAAATTAACAACTTGTCTAAATTCTGAAGATTCAGCAAGTTTAGCTAAAAATTTGGTTGCTTTAACAGGGTTGAGAGCATGGCGTAATTCTTGAGGTTTAAGAGGTGTTCCACCTGTATTAATTCTTTTGAAAATATTATATTTAACTTCAGTAGGTGTCCCTTTTTCGATTACATAAACTGTAACTTGTGTCTCTTCTATACGACGTTGATATCTTCGTTCGAGTTCAGCATAAGTTTTGTTTTCAAGCTCTGTAAGATACTCTAATCCAGTTAGCTTAAGTGTTCGATCGAGAATAAATTGTTTTAAAGCAGATAATCTTTGTAATCCATCTACAACTAACCATTTGTCATCATTATCATTAGTTGCATCTATGTAGAAAGCTGGTAATGGAATACGAATAAGAATAGATTCAATCAGTCGGCTTTTAACATCATCTTTCCATATATTTGCTTGACGTTGAAAATCAGGCGCTAAGTCAAGTGCTTTTTCGTCAATTCTTCTTAATAATTGCTCAATCGTCGGTTCTCTCGTAAATATATTGATTTTTTCAGGATCGTATTTAAAATGACGTTTTTCAGATTCTTCATCATTATTTTCTGTTTCCAGCGTCTCTTCATTAGATAAATCGACATTAGAATTTGCGAGACTTGTCACTTGCTAAACTCCTGGATTTACAAACTTAAATACCAATAAAAAGCAGGGATATTACTTATATATATCCCTGTTCTAATCTTGGCAAATATTTAGTTAATAATTAACTCAAATCTGAAATTAAATCTTCGCTTCTTCTTTAACTAACTTATCCCAACCCAAATCTTTCAAATTACTATTACGACGCAATGGACGAGTAGCCAACTCTAAAATGTCACGCGCATTAGTAAAGCCGTGGATTTGAGCGAAGGTAAATTCTACCGACCATTTAGTATTGATTCCGCGTGCCTCTAATGGATTAGCGTGCGCCATACCAGTAATAACTAAATCTGGCTTGATTTCTTGAATGCGTTGAAGCTGATTATAATTATCTGGTTTCTCAATAATCCGAGGAAGGGGAACACCCATTTCATTGCAAGTTTTTTCTAATAAATCCAACTCGGCTTTTTGATAGCGTTTGTCCATATAAGGAATACCAATTTCAGGACAAGTCATACCGCAACGAATTAAGAAACGCGCTAGAGAAATTTCGAGGAGATTATCACCCATGAAGAAAACAGATTTACCGCGAATCAGTTGAATGTAATCTTCTAGGCTTTCCCAAATTTTAGCTTCTCTTTCTTCTAAACCTTTTGGTTCGATGCCGAATACAGAACAGATTTTTTCAATCCAAGCGCGAGTACCATCGGGGCCGATCGGAAATGGTGCGCCGATCAGTTTTGTTTTGCGACGACGCATTAAAGTGGTAGCAGTACGACTGAGGAAGGGATTAACACCACAAGTATAATAACCTTCTTCAATTACTGGTAATTCTGTAAAACGTTTGGAAGGAAGCCAACCAGAAACTTTAACTCCTTGTTTTTTGAGTTCTAGAGTTAAATTGGTAACGACTGGATCGGGAAGAGAACCAAATAATACTAGTGGTGGATGATCTGCATATTCTGATTCTTCAGCATTAACATCTTCTTTTTTGCGACCGAAATTGAGCAGTTTGGTAATGGAATTGCGTTCGGCTTTTTCTGCTTCAGCTACGGGTGCTTTATCGGGACATTTGTGCGCCATGGAAGCAAGTACGGTGTCTTCACCTTGAGTAAAGGCGTAATCTAAACCGTTGGCGCGTGCAGTGACGATGGGAATGCCAATTTCTGCTTCTAACTTGGGTGCTAAACCTTCCAAGTCCATTTTAATGATTTCGGTGGTGCAAGTACCGATCCAAACAATTACACTGGGGTTGCGATCGCGCTTAATTTGCACACACAATCTTTTCAATTCTTCGTAATCATTTAACTGTGCGGAAATATCTCCTTCTTCTAATTCAGCCATGGCGTAGCGAGGTTCGGCAAAAATCATTACCCCCATGGCATTTTGTAAAAAGTAACCGCAAGTTTTCGTACCAATTACTAAGAAAAAGCTATCCTCAATTTTTTGATACAACCAAGCAACACAACTAATCGGACAAAATGTATGATAATTTCCAGTTTCGCAATCAAAAGTTAACGCGCTTGGTTCTTGTGAAACGGTCATGTTTTTATTTCCTCTTCTGATTCTTTTGAACGTTTTTTTAATTCGAGTTCGGGGTCAAAATCTAATCCTAAAGCTTTAACAAGATCTTCTGAGTCATCATTTAAAGGCGTCATGAAAGATAATAAACTTCTAGCTGATGGTTCTAAAGCACTAACAACACCCAAGATGAAATAACATTCAGGACGACGAGGACTATAATCTTCATCAAGTTCAAAGCTGTTTAGTTCTTCTTCGTTATACTCGACGCAATCGCACCAACCGCTATTTTCATTCATGCAATGTTGCAACCATCTACGATTTTCTTGGTAATAGTTCAGCCACTTTTCTTTTAATTCAGCTTTGAATTGTTCTGGTTGTGCGAGGATATCTACCATGATTTTTTCTGGGTCAAAATAAACTTTTATTTAAATTTATTTTTCCCAGAAATGATCCCAAAATTGAAAAAGATTCTCCACATCAAAACTTTGTTTTTTTGTTCGTCTTTTATCCCTTGTAGACGAAGTCGTGTCGTAGACATCGATCCACTTAAAATAACCATTCGTCTCGATCTGTGTTTATCTGTGGACTATTTTTAAGAAGTGGTGCGTTACGCTTCGCGCTTCACACCCTACCACTTTGTATCCCACCGATAACCTAACCTTCTGCCCTCTGCCTCCTGCCTCCTGCCTTCGAGCGAAGCGAGTTAGACCATCATTAAATCCAACTGATCTTCTTCTGTTTCTGTTTTGGGTGTTGGTGGATTGAGATAGAAGTCAGACAACAAGGAGAACAATTCGCGATCGGGTGCGTCTTGAGGTACTACTCCTTCTGGTTTGGCTAAAATTTGGTCGGCAATGTTGAGATAATATTGGCAGACGTATTCTAGAGAAGGATCTTTTTCTGCCATTTCAAACAAAGTTTTTCCTTTGACACGAGAAACTCGAATATCTTCAATTAAAGGTAGAACTTCCAAAACTGGCATGGGTACATGAGAAATGTATTTCTCAATCAAATCTCGTTTGGAGGTACGGTTACCAATCAAACCAGCTAGACGTAAAGGATGTGTACGCGCTTTTTCTCGAACCGAAGCAGCAATGCGGTTAGCAGCAAAGAGGGCATCAAATCCATTATCAGTAACAATCAAACAATAATCGGCATAGTTTAAAGGTGCGGCAAAACCACCGCAAACAACGTCGCCGAGAACGTCAAAAAGAATGACATCGTATTCGTCAAAAGCATTGAGTTCTTTTAGCAGTTTAACGGTTTCGCCAACTACATAACCACCGCAACCAGCCCCAGCAGGAGGGCCACCAGCTTCAACGCAATGTACTCCTGCATAACCAGTATAAATTACATCTTCTGGCCAAATATCTTCGTAGTGAAAATCTTTTTCTTGTAGCGTGTCAATAATGGTGGGAATCAAAAAACCTGTCAGGGTAAAAGTACTGTCGTGTTTTGGATCGCAACCAATTTGCAATACTTTTTTGCCACGTTTTGCTAAAGCTGTAGAGATGTTGCAACTCGTGGTTGATTTACCAATTCCACCTTTTCCATAAACCGCTAATTTAATTTGTGCCACGTTCGCCGATCTCCTTTGTTTGGAATTTAAAAGCTTTTTATATTCTGTAAAGTCAGAGAGGGCTATTTGACCAGCTCGTCTCTGACTGTCGATCGTCAAGTTCTCTTATCCTTACGATCGCATTATTGACTAACTGACAAAGAAAATAAAGAGCCTCTGAAATCGAAAGTAGCATTAATTGAAAGCCAATAAAATTTATTTGGATAAAAATTAACTTTATTGCCTTAAAAAACAATTGAGGTCTAAATAAATTGTTTTATTTTAATTTATGTCTTAATTTTATAAAAATCAGAACAATAGACAAAAAATAAATTCCAGAATGGGTGTGTGTTAGCGATCGATAGTGTTTCAGCACAACTCCAAGCAGAACAATAAGAGAGCCAAAGTCTTATTCAACAAAGATTTGAATCGATCGAGCTTAAATAAAAAAGTTCAAATGTATTAAAAATATTGGCTATGTTTCAATTCTATGGAAAGATTTAGATCGAGCTTGTTTGCTTTGAGTCGATCGCTTTGTAAAAAATAATAAATTTTTACCGTCGCATCATCGATCTATATTCAGACAAAGCGATTGCCAAACATGACAGAAATGTTAGAGTAAACGCGACAAGGTTGTATTTCGATCGCACTTTAATGTTGTTTAAATGTTTTTTATTTTTTTTGGCAAGCTTTCTCTCAATTTACATTCTCACCGGATTGGGCATTTTAACTTTTTTACCAGGCGGAATACTTTTAGTCTTGTTGATGTTGACTATTTTTACTGGTTTAATTTGGGGAATTAGAAAAACTCTTGGTTTTTAACTCAATTTAGAAGCCAGGAAACTTTCTCAATTGATATTCCAAGCTTTCTGTCATCTTATATGTGTCGCTACCCATTTGTTCGGAAAACTCTCGCTCTGTTGCTTCTAAAACCTGCACTGGAATCGACTTCCATTGTTCTCGACTTTCCCAGCGAATGACCATGATTATTTCTTCAGCTCGATCGGGATTTAGCCAAACTTCTTTTCCCAGAAAACCTCGGTAGGTAGCCAGTTTAGCCGTCCAGATGCGAGCGTCAGTTTCAATAAATTTTTCCCTGAGTTCTGGGGGTACAATAAATTTGAGCCATTCGATCGCCATTTTGCTCGCCTTTTTTTTTGAATAAATCTTAATTTTTATAGCTTTAGGTAACAATATATCAAATAAGCCAAGATAAAATAGTAGATAGCTTAAGTCACCTTTAAAACTTGATATCAATTACTCGGTTTATTATTTAAATCTTAAGGAAAACAACATGGATAATAATGATTGGATTAAACAACTACTTATGGTCGGCATTGGAACAACCTCTTTAGTTGCAGAAAGACTCAAAGAAGCAAGCGAAGAATTTGTCAGAGAAGGCAAAATAAATCCAGAGCAAGCTAAAGGGTTAGTCGAAGAAATAATGACCAAATTAAATACAGAACAAGGCAATGTTCAAGGTCAATTAGAAAAACAAATGCGAAACATGCTACAAGATTTGGGTGTTCCGCGACAATCAGAAGTTGATGAATTGAGAGGTCGTATCGATCGATTGGAACGTCAGGTAAGAGATTTAGAAAACAAACTTTGGCGCTAAAACGACAGTAAAAGATTTTTATAAACTAGATCGAATAACCTTAATAGTTATTTTAATAATTTTTTTGTTGATTTTTATGGTTGGAATTATACTAGCTAAAAGAATTCTTTCGATATTTTGGGATGTATTGTAAGTGATAGATAAAGAGGCAGAATCTTTGAAAGATGAAAGTTCGGTAATTACTTTAACTTTATTACATCCTATCCAATCGATTCCAGTACAGAGTTGGACATTTAAAAGCGAGCTAGCGATTCGGATTGGAAGGTCAAATAATAATGAAGTGGTTCTCTACAGCGCTGTAGTCTCTCGCCATCACGTTGAAATCAGGCGAGAAGGTTCGCAATGGCAAATAATTAATTTGGGTGCTAATGGAACTTATATAGATGGAGAACGCATTAGCAAAATAACTGCTGTCAATGGCATGATTATACGTCTGGCTAGTTCTGGGCCAAAAATCTCGATCGAAATTAATTCAAATAATCTCGAATCCGATCCAGCGATCGAACAAAATTTATTATCTGCTAAAAGACTCGATCGCCTAAAAGATACCAAGAGAACCTTAATTAGTGGAGACTAAGCACCTTCGCCATCATCCGCCGAGCGAAAAAAATTTGGTAAGATTGGCGACGGTGAAATTAAATTAAAACTGAATGAATTCAGCGTGGTCTAAATTTACGCTTACCAATTTACAGCTCGATCGCTGGCGCAGCGGTAGTTTTTTTTACCGATCGATCGGTTGTCTATCTGGGTGGCGCGACGGAAGCTGGTTGTTGCAATGGTCGGAATCGATCGGCGCAGTGTTGATTAGTATAGTCTTGTTATTTGCTCCCTTCTTTTCAAGCAACACCTTATTAATTGGCATTTTACTACTGGCTGCTGCTAGCTATTGGTTATTGCTAACGATCGCAGATAACGATCGTACGGGCATGACTCCAATTCACATTCTCATATTTTTCTATTGGTGTATAGCAACAGTATCGGTTGCTTTTTCGCCTGTTAAAATAGCGGCTTTAAAAGGCTGGGGCGAACTCTCATTATATTTAATGTTTTTTGCACTCGGTTCGAGAGTTTTTCGATCGCCTCGCCTGACTAATTGGCTGGTGACGATTTATCTTTTAATTGCTCTAGTTGTTAGTTGTAACGGAATCAGACAAGAAATTTTTGGCGCACCTCAGCTAGCTACTTGGAACGATCCCAATTCAGCTATGGCAAACGATATGAGAGTCTATAGCTATTTGGGCAACCCCAACCTTTTAGCTAGCTATCTTTTAGCCGCGATCGCCTTTAGTATTGCTGCCTTTTTTGTTTGGCAGGGATGGGTACAGAAATTTTTGGCAATAACAATGTTAATTGTCAACTCTGCCTGTATGTATTTTACCGACAGTCGCGGCGGCTGGATGGCAATGCTGGCTTCAGTTGCCGTTTTTCTATTATTACTGCGATTTTGGTGGGCTGAATATTTACCTCGATGGGCGCGTAAATGGCTTTTGCCAGTTGTCTTCGGTAGCATGGCAGCTTTTTTGTGTGTCGCAGTCATTGCCTATGAACCCCTAAGACTAAGAATTTTTAGTATGTTTGCAGGACGTTCCGATAGTAGCAATAATTATCGCATGAACGTTTGGAAAGCTGTCATGCAAATGATTCAAGACCGACCTTTGCTTGGAATTGGCCCTGGAAATGAAGCTTTCAAACAAATTTATCCCCGCTATATGGAAAGCCGCTATAATTCTTTGGGCGCTTACTCAATTTGGCTCGAACATATAGTCGAGTTAGGTTTTCTCGGTTTCTCTTTTTTTGTTTGGTCGATCGTCGTTACCATTAAACGCGGTGTCGATCGCATAGCTAATTGGCGTGTGAGTAAAAATATTCAAAGCTTTTGGTTAATGGCTGCGATCGCCGCTATGACGGGAATGATGATACAAGGTTTTGTCGATATAGTTTGGTATCGTCCAGCTATTAACAGTCTCTGGTGGCTGATGCTCGGACTAATTGCCAGCAAGCATTATGAGGGGCTAGGGGCTAGGGGCTAGGGGATAGGGAGTAGTAAATAAAAACTTACTACTTACTACTTGCTACTTGAGGCGCGGATTCGGAGGAAACCTCCGAATACAAAGCGCCGTGCTACTTATTAATTTTGCCCCATGCCCTAAGAACAAAACTAATATCTCTTCATCGCTCTTGCCATCTCTCTTTGGTCGTCGCGGCGCTTCATGGTTTCTCGTTTATCATGAAGCTTTTTACCTTTTCCAAGTCCGATGCTGACCTTAATCCAACCACCCTTAAAATACATCTTCAAAGGAATTAAAGTCAAACCTTTCTGCTCTACTTGACCGATTAACTTATTAATTTCTTTACGCTTAAGCAATAATTTGCGAGTACGACGCGGTTCGTGATTAAAATAATTTCCGCTAGCTTGGTAGGCTGAGATATGAACGTTAATCAACCAAGCTTCCCCGTTACGGATTAAAGCATAACCATCTTGTAAATTAATTTTGCCAGCTCTAATTGACTTGACTTCCGAACCCAACAATTCAATGCCAGCTTCATAGGTGTCAAGTATTTCATAGAGAAAACGAGCTTGACGGTTATCGCTAATGATTTTAATGCCTTCGCCTTTATCGCCCATTGCTTACTTTAACTACTTGTGACGAGCGACACAAAATTGAACACTCGGAGTTTCAGTATAACATTAAGTAGAGACGCGATCTGGCTCCCTACGGGAGAGCTTCGCTTTCGCGTCTCTACTTGCCATTTTTTTGAAAAAATGCAATAATTTATACAGAAAATAAATCGTTCATCTTTCTTTTTTTAACAGAAAGACGGAAGTAGGGAAAAATCCCGAAGGAACGCGCCTCAAAACACTACGATTATTTCGGAGGCGAAAATCATGACATTTAATAGAAAAGATTCTACTCAAGAAAAAGCTCGTTCTTTGATGGTAGCCCGTACCAAGGCTCTCAAAAATCGCCAGCAAAGCATGTTGAGTCGTTCTGAAGAAAGCATCGGCGTAGATACCCGATCGCTGGAAAAATAGAATCTAATTAAATAGGAAATAACGGCACTAATAATCTGAGGAAACCTCAGCCGATCGTGCCTTGGGAATAGGGAATTGTTATTCCCTATTTTTTTATGCCTACTCTCTCTTGATTTAAGATAGAAACATCTAAAAAAAAATCAAATTTTTAATAAAACCCACATAGTCTAATGTTTCAATTTTTGATAACTTGGCTGCTAACGGCAATTTCATTAATTATTACAGCCAAAATTGTCCCAGGGCTTATAATTACCGGCTTTACTGCTGCGGCGATCGCCGCAATTGTTTTAGGATTAGTCAACGCCGTAATCAAGCCAATTTTAATTCTATTTACACTGCCGCTAACTATTTTGACATTGGGTTTGTTTTTGCTCGTCGTTAACGCGATCGCCTTGGGTTTAGTGGGCTATCTCACCCCTGGTTTTGACGTTAATGGCTTTTTTCCCGCCGTATTTGGCTCGATCGTTCTCTCGTTTGTCTCTGGTTTAATCGATCGCGTTTTTGCCAGCTTTGTTACCAGAGAGAATCTATAAAAAGAATTAGTAAATCAGTCTTGTTGCACCCTCTCTCGATCCAAGCAAGCTGATTGGGGTTGCAATTGTGTCAATTCTTTACTTTGGGCATCTTGACGAAATGCTTGAATAGACTGAAGTTTATTCGAGGCAGAATCCCACAGAATAAATTTGAAACACTCAGGAATATCACCGATTTGAAGCACTTTTGATTTAGAGAGAAGGTGAATATTTTTATTGTGACAAGCTTCGAGATAGTAATTGGGAATTCTTTCAGACAGATGATGGATATTATGATAGCCGATGTCTGCGGAAAACCATTTAAGAACCCTTGGTAACTTTAAATAACTGCTGCCCTCAATAGCTCCCTGAAGGTAATCCCAACCTTCTGTTTTATGAGCGTAAGAGCCGTCAAAATTGTGCTGCACGAAAAAGACACAGATAAAGATTGCCGCAGAAAAAGTTAGAACGATCGAGTAAATACTCAAGAAAAAACCAAACCCAAGAAAAGAACCAAGCAATATCCAACTGCCGATTACGCATATATTGTTGAAGAGCAAATCCCAAAACTCTGCCGTCGTGTACCAATTTCTAGACTTATGAGAAGAAATGATTCCCGATAAACTCATACTCGAATCTTTCTTCAAGCAAGTAAATATATGACCGATAAAATCATAAGTTCCCGCAATTAGGGCAATTCTTGGCTTAATAGCGAGGTAGAAAAAACCTCCAGGAAAGACCATTAATGGATGCCTTAGTAATTCATACATCGTTTGACTAGATAAACTGAGTTTTCCAAACTCTTCAGTAGAAAGCAATGCGGAAGGCCCTCTATACCTTTGCCAATCACCATTGGTTTTATGGTGATAGGCATGTCCCCTCGACCATGGATATTGGGGTATGGCATTAATGACACCAAGAATAAACCCCACGCACCTATTGACCTTTTTCGAACTAAAGAGAGAATAGTGTCCACAATCATGCATTAAAGAAAAGCAACGCACTGAAAAGAGCGTCATCAAAACCACGATGGGCGGAAGAAACCAAAAAGAAATAAGAGCGGCTTTAACTGCTAAGAACCATAAAAGTAGATAAGGAACAACTGTATTTAGTATTTGATAAGTCGCTCGAAAGTCGTTACTCCTCATATAGGGAGTGAGGACAAAGTCCGATTTTTTAATCGCGTCTTCCATTCAATAAAACTCTTTTGTGAACAAAATTTAATAGATGGTCGTGGAGATTGTATCACCAACTCAAAACTAAATGCCGATTGCCGATAATTGGCACGTCTCCCATAAATTGACGATAATCGATACCATATTGTTGCCAAAAAATACCGAAACACTTGTCAATTACCCGACTCTAACTGCTACGCAGCAAGTGAGTGGGCTTGGAAAGAATTAATTACCAACTAATTCTCACAAGACTAAACAATTGACTAGCCAATTATATTGAGTCACCTGAACGTGGTAGTTCAGAACACGTTACGAATACTTCCCTAGTTTGTAATCTCTGTGGTGTCCAATATTGAAGGGATGTATCTACCTACCTAGCGCCAGTTGTTTTTCGCCCGATTACCTCGGAAAAACAACTGGCGCAGCAATAGGATTTATCATGCCTCAATTTGTACCAGTTGTAGATTTACGTCAATTACCTTTAATGCCTACAATCCCAAGTCGAGCTAGACGTTGGATTAAATCTGGTAAGGCTACTGGCTTTTGGAAACGTGGTGTATTTTGTGTCCGATTAAATGTAGAACCGAGTAATAAAAATACTCAAGCAATTGCAGTAGGAATCGATCCAGGTTCAAAACGAGAAGGCTTTACAGTTAAATCATTTGCTCATACTTATCTTAATGTCCAAACTCATGCAGTTGATTGGGTAAAAGAAGCTGTGGAAGTTAGACGAAACATGCGTAGATCTAGACGGTTTAGAAAAACTCCTTGTCGTCAAAATCGTTATAACAGATTAAGAAATCAAATTAGATTAGCTTTAGCGTACAAAAGCTAGATGGCAATGGAAATTAAGGATTTCTAAATGGTTGTCTCTTATCTTTCCTGTTGATACTTTTGTAGTAGAAGATATTAAAGCTCGTACTTGGAAAAATGGCAGCACACTTTCAACTCGCTTTTCTCGAAGAAACAGCAGCCGAAGTAAAAAATGGAATTTATCTTTCTCACCTCTTCAGGTGGGTAAACAATGGTTTTATTCAGAATTAGAGAAAGTAGGAGAATTAATAAGAAAAGAAGGAATAGAAACCAAACAACTAAGAGATAATTTAGGTTTAAAAAAATCTAAAAATAAGTTAGCTGAAACTTTTGAAGCTCATTGTGTAGATTCTTGGGTATTGGCTAATTCTTATACAGGTGGTTCTATCAAACCTGACAATACAGAAATCTTAATAGTAATACCATTAAGATTTCACCGCAGACAATTACACAGATTACAGCCACAGAAAGGTGGCGTTAGACCTCATTATGGTGGAACAATGAGTGCAGGTTTTAAACGTGGTTCATTAGTTGAACATTCAAGTTTTGGTTTAACTTACATTAGTGGTTATATGCTTAAACCTACTCCAAGCGAACCAGAAAGAAAAGTAATTAGTTTACATTGTTTAGAAACAGGTAAACGTTTAACTCAAAATGCCTTACCAAAAGAGCTTAAATTTTTAACTTTTAATAGCTGGAGAAGTCGGTATGCTTTATAGACCCTGTCCTCTCTTTCCTAAGGCGCGGACGCGGAATTCCCATGCGCGTATTGAGCGCCGTCCCGACGCTAACCTACGGTATAGCGCGGGTCTCCAGAGAGGTTTAAGATGAATCAAGACTTCAAAAAATTATCAGAACTCTATAAAAACGCTCTGCTCGACAATGTCATTCCCTTTTGGGAAAAAAATTCTCTCGACTGGCAGCAAGGCGGTTATTTTACCTGTCTCGATCGCTCTGGAAAAGTTTACGACACCGATAAATTTATCTGGCTACAAAATCGCCAACTGTGGATTTTCTCTACACTCTACAATCAGGTGGAAAAACGTGAAGATTGGCTCAAAATTGCTAAAAACGGCGCTGATTTTCTGGCCAAATACGGACGAGATGATGAAGGTAACTGGTATTTTTCTCTAACCCGCGAAGGTAAACCATTAATACAACCCTACAATATATTTTCTGACTGCTTTGCTGCCATGGCATTTTCTAAATATGCCCTAGCATCCGAACAAGAATGGGCAAAAGAAATGGCTTTACAAGCTTATAATAACGTTTTGCGTCGCCAAGAAAATCCCAAAGGCAAATACAATAAAGCTCATCCAGGTACGCGATCGCTAAAGTCGCTAGCAGTACCGATGATTTTGGCAAATCTTTCCCTGGAAATGGAATGGCTGTTGCCAAGCGATCGCATTGATGAAATTCTCAATGCAACCGTTAACGAAGTAATGAACGATTTTCTCGATCGGGGTTTGATGTACGAACATGTTGCTCCCGATGCTTCTCACGTCGATTGTTTTGAGGGAAGATTAATCAATCCAGGTCATGGTATCGAAGCGATGTGGTTTATCATGGATATCGCCAGTCGTCGTCAAGATACAAAAACGCTCGATCGCGCTGTTGATGTCATTCTCAATATTCTCAATTTTGCTTGGGACGATGAATACGGCGGCTTGTATTATTTTATGGATGCAGAAGGTTATCCTCCACAGCAATTAGAGTGGAATCAAAAATTGTGGTGGGTGCATTTAGAATCGCTGGTAGCGCTGGCAATGGGTTATCGCCTAACAAAACGCGAAGCTTGTTGGGAATGGTATCAGAAAATGCACGATTATGCTTGGTCGCATTTTGCCGATCGCGAATATGGTGAGTGGTTTGGCTATCTCGATCGACGTGGAGAAGTATTATTAAATCTTAAAGGTGGTAAATGGAAAGGTTGTTTTCACGTACCGCGCGCTTTATATCTTTGTTGGCAACAGTTTGAAGCTTTGTAGCGATTATATTTTAGCGTTCAGCTTTTAATTTTCTGTAGCCTGTTCCCTAATCTTTCTACAACAAAATTGGGGAATTTAGAATGCGTAAATGAACTTAAAAGTTTCGATCGCTAAAGAATTTTCCTGCTAATTAGTACAAATATATCTAGCGCTATAGTTACAATTTTTCGATCGCCAAGATATTTCCCTGTTAATTAGTACAAATATATCTAGCGCTATAGTTACAATTTTTCGATCGCCAAGATATTTCCCTGTTAATTAGTACAAATATATCTAGCGCTATAGTTAGAGTTTTTCGATCGCCAAAGGATTTTCCTGTTAATTAGTACAAATATATCTAGCGCTATAGTTAGAGTTTTTCGATCGCCAAGATATTTCCCTGTTAATTAGTACAAATATATCTAGCGCTATAGTTAGAGTTTTTCGATCGCCAAGATATTTTCCTGTTAAGACGGGAGCGTCAACAAATTAGACTTTAAAAATGAACATAAAACCCATTTGTTCCCCAAAAAAAAGATTTCTGCTTGCTTGCTAGCAAGTCAGCTTCAGGGAAAGGATTAGCAAAAATCGGGATGACAGGATTTGAACCTGCGACATCCTGCTCCCAAAGCAGGCGCGCTACCAAGCTGCGCTACATCCCGTGACTAACTCAGTTATTATACTCTATTCGGTAAATTCGATCTAGTCAATCATGAATTATGCCAATCTTCTTCATCAGTTCCCAATATTTTTTTTTTGCTGCGTTAAACTAATATCTATAGTTGCCGTTAACAATTCGTAACGTATAGTCGTGACTGAAAAAAAACGCTCTAAATGGGATGCTGGAAGATTTTGGCAGACTGTCACCTATTTTGAGGTATTTCCTTTCCTCAATTGCTTGCAGCGATTGTTTGCAGGTAGTTCCCAAACAAAGAGTGCCAGTCAAGATAGAGAAAAAAAGATGGAAACAATATTAGTAGCTGGGGCGACTGGTGGTGTAGGTAAGAAAGTCGTACGCTTACTGTTAGAAAAAAACTATCGAGTACGTGCTTTGGTAAGAAATACCCAGAAAGCAAAGGAAATGCTGGGTGAAGAAGTAGAATTTTTTGAAGCAGACATTACCATTCCAGAAAGTTTGAAACCGCAATTAATGGATAATGTAACTGCGGTAATTTGCTGCACGGGCGTAAAAGTGCAACCAGTAGAAGGAGATACCCCCACCAGAGAAAAATATTATCAAGGGATTAAGTTTTATATGCCAGAAGTGGTAGACAATCCCGAAATAGTAGATTATCAAGGCATTAAAAATTTATTAGAAGTCGTCTCGAAAAATATTAAACCAACAGAAGAAAAAGTTTTATTTGATTTTACCAACCCCTCGATCGATGTTAAGGAAGCTTGGGGTGCTGTCGATGATGTCGTTATGGGTGGTGTTAGTGAAAGTCAAATTCGCATAGCAAACGATCGAGCGATTTTTTCTGGTGTAGTTTCTACTGATAATAATGGTGGTTTTGCTTCGGTGCGAACTCGTAATTTCGAACCGCCATTAAATTTATCGGAATACGAAGGCATCGAACTGAAAGTCAAAGGAGATGGCAAGCGCTACAAATTTATTACTCGTTGCGAGGGTAAATGGGATGGAATTGGCTATTGTTATTCTTTCGACACGATCGATAATTGTTCGATGACAGTTCGCATTCCTTTTCAAGATTTATTACCCGTCTTTCGGGCTAAAACTGTCCGCGATGCAGATAAGTTCGATCGCAGCCAAGTTTATTCGATGCAACTGATGCTGAGTAAGTTTGAATACGATGGTGCATTAAATCCTCAGTTTCAACCAGGTTTTTTTAATTTGGAAGTTGAATCTATTAAAGCGTATGGCGGTAAACTAAAACCGCAGTTTGTCATGGTAAGTTCGGCTGGTGTAACTCGTCCAAATCGTCCTGGAATTAATTTAGAGGAAGAACCACCTGCTGTTAGAATGAACGACCAATTGGGAGGGATTTTGACTTGGAAATTGCGCGGCGAAGATGCCGTCCGTGAAAGCGGACTGACATATACGATCGTTCGTCCTTGTGCTTTAACCGAGAAACCAGGCGACAAAGTTTTGGTTTTCGATCGCGGGGATAATATTAGAGGACAAGTAAGTCGCGACGCGATCGCCCAATTGTGTGTAGTCGCGATCGAACTGACAGAAGCAGTTAACCAAACTTTTGAAGTAAAAGAAGAAGAGCGAGTTGGTAGCAACGACTGGAAAAGTTTGTTTGCTAATCTTTAAGCGCAATCGAGAATGAGAGAGTTGGAAAAAAAGCTTTGTTAGTTTAGAGATTAATTTGGGGAACTATATAGTTTGTTCCTTTTGAATCGAAATTAAAGATTTAAATTAATGAATGCTGATGAACTACTCTGCAAATACCAATCGGGAGAAAAAGATTTTAGCAAGTTAGATTTTGTTAGGGTAGAAATTCTACAGGCTAGCTTATCTAATATTAATTTAAGTCGTTGCGATCTAAGCTGGGCTAATTTAAGCGGTACGGATTTGAGCGGTGCAAACCTCAGTCGTGCCGAATTAATGCACGCTCGCTTAATTAGTATTAAGCTAATGGGAGCAAACTTAGCTAATGCCGACTTAAGCCAAGCTGATTTGAGTTGGGCTAATTTAGATAAATCAATTTTGGTTAGAGCCGATCTCAGTAATGTCAATCTGCGTCAAGGATTTTTGAGAAATAGCGATCTCAGGGATGCTAATCTTAATGGAGCAGACCTTAGTTGTGTAGATTTTACAGGTGCGGATCTCAGTCGTGCCAATCTCAGCGGTAGCACTCTTTCTGGAGTAGACTTGACTAACGCCAATCTCAGTCGCGCCGATCTTAGTGGTGCTAACTTGTGCGATATTGACCTTAGTGGTGCCGATCTCAGTCGTGCAGATTTGACTGATGCAGATTTAACTAATGCCGATTTAACCCAAGCTAATCTCGATCGCGCCGAACTTAGCGAATGCAATTTACGTAATGCCAATTTATCACAAGCCAATTTGAAAAGAGGTAATCTTCGTAAGGCTAATTTACGCGGTGCAAATCTTACTGGCGCAGTTTTGCGGGAAGTTAGTTCCCATTTAGCAACTATGTCCGATCTCAATTTGACCTTGATTGTTCAAAAGAGTCGCGTCGATTTAAATTCTGCTAATTTAACTAAAGCTAAATTGAACGGTGCTAATCTTCGCAATGTCAACCTAAAATATGCTTTATTGGAGCGAGCCATTTTAGTTGAAGCTATTTTACAGAATGCCAACGCGATCGATGTTTCTCTCAAAGCTGCGGATCTTAGAGGAGTTAATCTTCGCAACAGCATTCTTAGTAATGTTAACTTAAAAGAAACTGTTATGCCAGACGGTAGCGTTCATCCTTAGTTTGGTACTGAGTAATAAAATTGGTTTTGGTAATTCATTCATTTTTCATCCCTAATATTGTTGCTGTGTTTGACGCTCTTCAAATGCTTGACGCATTTTTTGCTCTATTTCTATTCTTTGCTGTTGTTGTTGTATTGCAAATTGTTGATGTTTTATAGCAAGTTTGTTGGCGATGTCTCGTTGCAATGGCGATTGCTGTTCGTTATAACGATCGTTAATCGAATAATTAAATTGATATCTTTGAATACGATTGAAAATAGTATTTTCTTTGAAAATATTATAGTAATTTTGCTTTGAATAACCCAAAGTAGATTTTAGATTACTAGAAGAAGGTCGAACTGCCACTGAGGAATTTTCCCAGTCTCGATCTGGGATTAAATTTAAACTGGCAAGATCGGAAATTAACTTATTGCTTGATAAACTCTTTGTTGGTAATTCAAATTGTTGCTGTTTTTGTGTTTTTAAAAAGCCAATCTTATTATTTGTTTTTGATGAATCTAAAGTTTCAGCAGATGCGATCGGCGCTCGATCGCTATCTCGATTAGAAATATTATTATTGTCGAGCGTAATATTGTAATCATAAACATCTTTATAAATATCGCCGTATTCTACCCTAGCTAGTATTGGTACGTATGTCTGACCAAAAGAATTTTTGTCATTTCCATTTAATTTAATGCCTTGCCAACTTTTGACTAAGTTTCCCCAAGAATTAGACCTACTATCTTTTTTGAGATTTTTATTTGTGTCAGATAAATTTGGTGATAATTGAGACTTTTGGCTTTCTGTAGTATTCAGCAGAGATACTTCAGTTAAAAAACTTTCAGTGTAAACAAAATGACCTCGATCGCGCCATTCCAACTGCCGTAAATCTATGTTACTAACATCGGTATTGATTGTCATGCTGCCAGCATGACAATTCGACCCTAATAGTTGCAAGACAAAAATTAAGGCGATCGAACTAAACTTGTCAATTGCTTTCATATCTCAAAATCTCATTTTATTGACTATATTGACTATATTAATGTAAGTATTGAGTCTAAGTTGTGATTATAAAGAGCAAGCTTAGAAGCTATTTCTAAAAACTGAACTAGCTTGTCTGCTATATTTTAGAATTATTCAAGCGAGTGAGACTAATCTCAACTATTTATTGTTATTAAATAAATTCTTGGCTCGCTCGCTTTATTTAAAAATCTTTAATTATGTTTATAGCATTTCACTTTGAAGATTATATAAAGGAATCCGTAGTTTAAATAAATTTTGTTTCGATCGAGTTATTTTCAAATTATTAACAAATGTCTAAAGCTTGCCAAACAAGTTCGGTCAAATTCTTAGCAGCATCCGATCGACCGCAAACGGAACGTAATCGCTGACTCATCATTTCTAGTTTTTCTGGATGCTGTAAATAATTTAAAACTATTTGGGCTACATCTGCTGCTTGAAGTTCGCCAATTAATTCGGGCATAATTTCTTCACCAGCCCATTTATTCGGCCAAGCAAACAAACGTCCTTGTTCGATCACAAACCAATTAATTAATCTAGCAAAGGCAGTACCAATTCCAGGTAAATTGGCTAAAAAACCGGGAATGCCGTCCCAAGAACGCATGGCATCTAACTGTTGGGTTGGCAGTAAGACAATGGCGGGAATTGCTAGAGAACCGAGTTCGGCAGTATTAGCCCCCACTGTCGTCAAACACAGTTGGCATTGTCTCAAAAAATCGTGGGCGGGAAACTGAGTTATTAATTCAATTTGCAATCCTTTAGCTGTTTCCAAAAAAGCGCGTTCGTGTTTGGCGGAATTGGTCAGAGAGACCCCGCCGATCTGCGACGGGGCGGTGACTTCTGACTTCGTAATAATTAATTTGGCAGTAGTACCGCTAACTCGATCGACAATGGGATTGCGATCGCGATCGGCAAATTTTGCTAAAGTGTTTAAATCTAGAGTAGGAGCGACTGGCAAAATAAATCGTGTTTGCGGTCTTTGTGTTTTAACGTGTTCGGCGATCGCCAAACATAAGGGAACTCCTTGAGCGAGTTTAGCTGGTTTCGAACCTGGCAAGATGCCAATTAATTCTTGTTCGACTTGTTCGGCAGATCTATCCTCTACACAAACATCTGCCATCAAATCGCCAACAATTGTAAATTTATGGTGATATTGACTGGGAATTTTATCAACAACTGACGATCGCATTGCCCCAAAGCGATCGATCCAGCGATACCAACGAGCGTCCCATTCTGCGTAAACTACGGTACGATAGCCCAGTCGTTTACCGATCGCTAAAACAAAAAACTGATCGCCGCCGAGAAAAATCACTGCACCTCGTTTTCGCCAGTCCCAATTTTCGGCAGTTTTACCCCAAAGCAAAAAATTGAAAAAATGTTCGGCAGCTTGGACGCGATCGACTTCAGGATAACTCAAAGCAATTTTTGCTTCAGTTCCCGTTGCGTTGGGACATGGAGAGAGAACGACCGAAATTCGCACCTTTGAAGGGTCATTTCCAAATTTTTGACGCAATGCCCTCACAACTGGACGCACCCAAGTAGTTACTTCTCCAGGGCCATTGCTGAGAACGAGGAGGTCGATTGGCTGCATAAATTTGCATTTAATAAAGGGCGATCGCGTTATTTTAACAAATACGCTTGTTTGAAAACTCAATATTTTATACCTGAGACAGATAAAAGTTTTTAACAGTTTTCATACTCTAGATATATGCAAATACGCAACAGATCTTTATATTCTGTTGTTGTACTGCTGCTAGCTGAACTCTACAAATCAAAAAAACTTAAGCATGAGCTTAGTTACTAGCTAGAGCAATTGAATGGTGAGAGGCTCGATCGAGCGATACGATTATGGCTTTTCATCGTAAAACTCTAAAAATCAAGGAATTATTAAATGTTCGATTACCTAATTGTTGGAGCGGGTTTTGCTGGAAGTGTTCTTGCCGAACGACTTGCGAGTCAGTCTGGTAAAAAAGTTTTAATTATAGATACCCGTTCCCACATTGGCGGCAATGCTTACGACCATTACAACGAAGACGGTATTTTAGTTCATAAGTATGGCCCCCATATCTTTCACACTAATTCACGCGATGTCTTTGAATATCTCTCGCATTTTACCGAATGGCGACCTTACGAACATAGAGTACAGGCAAGTGTAGACGGTCAATTAGTGCCGATTCCAATTAATCTCGACACCGTCAACCGTCTTTACGGATTGAATCTTACTTCGTTTGAGTTAGAAGAATTTTTTGCCTCGGTAGCAGAAAAGATAGAATGCATCCGCACTTCTGAGGATGTTGTCGTTAGCAAAGTCGGTCGAGAACTTTATCAAAAATTCTTCCGTAACTATACGCGCAAGCAATGGGATATGGATCCCTCAGAATTAGATAAGTCGGTGACTGCACGCGTACCCACTCGCACCAACCGCGACGATCGCTATTTTACAGACTCCTATCAAGCTATGCCCCTGCATGGTTTTACCAAAATGTTCGAGAAAATGTTAGCGCATCCGAACATTAAAATCATGCTCAATACAGATTATCGCGAGATTGTCGATATTATTCCCTATGGCGAAATGATTTATACAGGGCCGATCGATCTATTTTTCGATTACTGTTATGGGAAACTACCCTATCGATCGCTAAAATTCAAACACGAAACTATTAATAAACCCGTATATCAACCCGCGCCAGTAGTTAACTATCCCAACGAACATTTATATACTCGCGTCACCGAATTTAAATATTTAACGGGGCAAGAACATTCTAAGACTAGTGTTGTCTACGAATATCCCCGCGCCGAAGGCGATCCCTACTATCCCATACCGCGATCGGAAAATGCCGAACTTTACAAAAAATATAAAGCTTTAGCCGATGCCACTCCAGACGTTCATTTTGTCGGACGCTTAGCTACCTACAAGTATTACAACATGGATCATGTTGTCGCACAAGCGCTTAAGGTTTACAGCAATATCGTCGAAAGTTCAGATGTGAAATTACCAAAACAGATCGATCGACCATTAGCTTCTGTGTAATGCAGGAAATAGGCGTACCGTCGTACCGTCAACAGCCAAACACCATATTATATTCCCTATTCCCTATTCCCTAACCCCTAGCCCCTAGTCCCTATTTATGTCCGATATCGTAGTAAGCGTTGAAAATTTAGTAAAAAAGTATGAGATCGCGCATCAAAAACAGGGCGCTAATATCTCTTTTCGAGACGCGATCGCTAACGGTACTAAATCTCTCGGTCGTAAACTTAAATCTTCTCTCGGTAAAAAAATTCATAGCCCAAATCGCGAAGAATTTCTGGCTTTAAACAACGTTTCTTTTGAAATAAGACAAGGTGATGTCGTCGGTATTATCGGTCGCAATGGCGCAGGTAAATCAACTCTGTTAAAGATTTTAAGCCGCATTACCGAACCGAGTCGAGGACGTATTCGTATTTCTGGACGAGTGGCAAGTTTATTAGAAGTGGGAACGGGTTTTCACCACGAATTGACAGGTAGAGAAAATATCTATCTCAACGGTGCGATTCTCGGTATGAGCAAAATTGAAATAAAAAAAAAGTTTGACGAAATCGTTGCCTTTGCCGAGGTGGAAAAATTTTTGGATACTCCCGTTAAGTATTACTCATCGGGGATGTATGTGCGTCTAGCTTTTGCTGTAGCTGCCCATTTAGAACCAGAAATTCTGATTGTCGATGAAGTTTTGGCAGTCGGAGACATGCAATTTCAAAAAAAATGTCTCG
>JBOFLQ010000082.1:0-12748 GCA_051657945.1 Xenococcaceae cyanobacterium
AAAAACCAAAATATTTGAGTTTTCTTTAATTGACGCTGGCGATCGCTACAAAAATAAATACCGATTGCCGCGACACTATGACCAAAAAAAGAAGACATGCATTTAGAGGTTAAAAGCTATCAAAAGCCAAAAAATAAAATTATTATTTTTAAATAGCCAATCTTTGATAAATATCGTCTAAGTTTTTTAAATGCTCCTGCGGATCGAAACAGGTTTCAATTTCTTGGGCAGAAAGATGTTGAGTTATTTGAGGATCTTTGCTGACTAAATTGCGGAAATTTCCGTCTTCTTGATTCCATGCCGTATGCGCGCAAGATTGTACGACTTGATAAGCTTCTTCTCGACTCATACCTTTTTCAACTAAGGCGAGTAAGACTTTTTGGCTGAAAATAACGCCGCCGTAAACGTTCATATTGCGCTTCATATTTTCTGGATAAACCAACAAATTTTTAATTAAGTTGGTTGTTTCTTTCAACATGAAATGAATCAGAATACAGGTGTCGGGAAGAATAACTCGTTCGACAGAACTATGAGAAATATCTCTCTCGTGCCAAAGAGCGACATTTTCTAAAGCAGCAACGGCATGACCTCTTATAATTCTAGCCATACCAGTCAAACGTTCGGAACGAATCGGATTGCGCTTGTGAGGCATTGCGGAAGAACCTTTTTGTTTCTTCGAGAAAAATTCTTCGACTTCGAGAACATCAGTTCTTTGCATGTTGCGAATTTCTACAGCAAAACGTTCGATCGAAGCAGCGAGTAAAGCTATTTGCTGGACATATTCAGCATGTCGATCGCGAGAAATTACTTGAGTTGAAGCGGTATCTGGTTGCAATCCTAATTTTTGGCAGGCAATCTCTTCTATTTTTGGATCGACATTAGCATAAGTTCCCACTGCACCAGAAACTTTTCCTACCGCAATATCATTCCGCAAACGCACCAGGCGATCGCGATTTCTCAAAACTTCTGCCAACCAACCCGCCAATTTAAACCCAAAGGTAATCGGCTCGGCATGAATGCCATGAGAACGACCTACCATTACTGTATAACGATGTTGTTGTGCTTGGTAGCGAATTGCCTGAATTAATTCTTCAACACATTCTAAAATAAGATTGAGACTAGCTAACATTTGTAGCGCTAAACCCGTATCGAGAACGTCAGAACTAGTCAAACCCAAATGAATATATCTACCAGCATCGCCTACATATTCATTGACGTTGGTAAGAAAAGCAATGACATCGTGACGAACTTCAGCTTCAATTTCTAAAACGCGATCGGGATCGAATTTGGCTTTGGCTTTTATTTCTTCGACTGCTTCAGTGGGAATGTAACCCAATTGCGCTTGCGCCTCACAGACTGCGATTTCTACCTGCAACCAAGTTTGTAATTTATAAGTATCCGTCCAAAGTTCTCCCATTTCGGGTAAAGTATATCTTTCGATCATATGCCGATCGCAGTCCGCGCCACCAAATACAACCGTCATATTCTACATCTATTTGCAATATTCTCGATCGGACTCGGTAAAAATTTCAAAAGAGATTCGAGATTTTCGCGATCGCATCTATAACTTGCCAAAAATATAAAGATAGGCACTTCCTTAATCCCTCTCCCCTATTCTCTAGCCCCTAGCCCCTCTCTCACAAGGATAGGTTTTTTACAATCAAGAAGAATCAGACCAAGCAAAATTCTTGTAATCATTGAAGGAAATAGGATGTAGCCGACCAAGAGTAATGGATTGACCATTAAGTAATCGCGCTACTACAGTTAACAAACTATTAAGAAAACAAGATACTTGCCGAGTCAAATTAGTCGAAGATGATTTCTTCAAAAGTTCTTGCCAATATGGTTTCCAACTTCCTTTCTCGGTTGCTTTTACCACTTTCCATGCTATGGGAATACCGCAGCTACGATAGTTGTGGAAATCGGTAGCTGACAATTTGTTTCCAATCCTTGAGATGTTGATTTAATTTCATCTCTTGAAACATACTGTTGAGTTCTCTCGATACTTTTACCTTATTTTCTGAACTTTTACTCTTTTCTTTGTAAAAAACCTACCCTTGTGAGCTATCCCCTATCCCCTATTCCCTACTTGATATTTTTTAGAGATTACGCCTATCAATTGTTCGCATAATCTATCTACTTCTTGCTTGTCGATCGCATTTGGTAAATGCATTTCTTCTCGCCAAGAAGCGAGTACGTTGCAGTTAGAAAATAAACGTAATGCCTCAATTCTTTTGTGAATTAAGGGTTCGTTGTAAGTAAATTCTAAAAGACGAACTGGTGTAGATTGAACTTGAGAAATTTGTTTGAGGTATTCGTGTAAATTAATTGTGCCGAGTTTGTCGCCGCCGCCGACAGCTAGTTTGACTAAAGCCATTTGCGCCGCTTGCAAGTCGCCACAGCAAATCAAACCAGCGCGATCGCTAGTTATTTGAGCGCAACGACTCCAACGATTTAAAAACAACATAAATGCACCTTTTAGTAAATGCTTTATTTGTTTGATGGCGGGAATTAGGTGTACTACTTCTTCGTAAAAATGATGGTTTTTTAAAACCAGCTCGACAAAGGTATGATAAACTCCATGTAAATTATGGACGTGACCGCATTCCATACCGATAATGAATTCTAATTCTTTCGGGTCGAATTCTTCAACCAGTTCGCTAGTCAGAACGATAATCGAACAGAGATCGTCAACTGAAATAGTATAAGAATCAAATTTTTTTTCATAGTTGATGAAAATTTGCGGAATGGCGATACCGAGACGACGAGCGCAATTTTCGGCGATCGCGTGCAATTCTGGATATTGTCTTGAATTAACAGCAACTCCTTTCATTTGTTGAATTTGTCTTTGCATCGGTGCTTCGATCGCCACGATCGACTGCATAATTGCCCGCATTAAACCTATCGAAGAAATTTGTTGGCGTAGCTTGCGATCGAGCGAAAAACCGTAATCGGGAACGCCATCCACCAAATGAGACGACAATTCTTGCGCTCTCGATGCTAAATAATTACCAAAATCTAAATTGATAGTTGTAGTGGGATTGTTCATAGTTCATGGTTCATGGTTTATTGCTTTCCTGCTCCCTAACCCCTAATCCCTAATCTCTAGCCCCTAATCCCTAACCCCTTCACACTACACCTAATTAATTCAGTTTTTTGACGCATTTCTTCTAATTCTTGACTTTCATGTTCGGTCAAAACTTCATGCCGTCCTCGTTTTGCACCAAGCTGAGTCAGGGTAAAAGTAGTGTCGTCTAAAAGGCATTCTAATTCGCTGTTAAGACGTTGTTTGAGGGCGTTGAAAATTTCCTCAATTTGTCGCTCGATCGTGGCTTGAAGCGATTTTTCCTGCGTTTGTCGCTCTATTTCTTGAAGCACTGCTTGAGTAAAGCTAGTTTTTAAAGAGGCAACGCGATCGCCTGCAAAAAATAATTGGGACAAATGAGAGCCTGTAAAACCAGTAAATATTGACAGAATACCAACGGCGACGACGAAAGGAAAAGTGACGGGCAAACCGATAACAGTAGCAACCAAACCAGCCGCTAACGCCGTACTGACACTTCCTACCGTAACGACTGCGGCATCTTGCATCAGCTTACTACTATCGCCGGACCAAATTTGATTAAATCCTTTGAAAATTGCCAAAGCTTCGATTAGATCGTCTCCCGAAGCAACTTTAGCAAAACGACTGGTTGCATCGAGAGTGTTAAATTGTGTTTCGATTCCCCTAAAAACGCTAATTACAGACTTGGCAAATTCTTTAAGTCGATAAACTTCTTTTACCAATCCGTTTTCAATTTCACTTTGAATTTTAAGCGATTGTTGTTGTGCTGCTTTCTGCACGGCATCGGAAACATGATGCGCTAATTTTTGAGAGAGCGCTTTTTTATTTTTTAGTTCGTTAGGTTTTATTTCGATTGACTCGATCGCGCTTTGAGCAGCCGTTCTAATTTTGTATTCGAGTTGAGCTACTAACGGTTGTACCTGTTTTTTTAATTTGGCGGCGGCAACGTCAATTTTCAACATTTCTTCGGCGTTTCTTTCTCGCAGTACTCCTAATTTGGCGATCGATTCGTTGTAAGCACTTTGAAAATCTTCTTGCTTCATGGCAAGGGCATTTTTTTGTAGTTCGATCGTTTTAAGAATTTCTGTAGCTGAGGCTAGCAAACGATTGATGGGAACTTGCAAAAAATTAGTGCCTCTATCCACCACCAAAAATTTTTCTAATTCGGCTTCAAATTCACAAAAGCGACTGGCTTTGAGTAGTTGTGCGTCACCGTTTTGTTTTGCTTGCAGGGCTTGATAGGCAGATAAGCCAAATATTCTTGGTTTGCCGATCTTTTTTTGATAGACTTCGTATTCTGGAGAGTTGGCACCATATTCTTCTTTGGCTCTTTGCATTACCATTTTCTGAATGCGATCTTCAATATATCTAAGACCTTTATCGATATCGGCGGGATTATTAAAGCGATCGATGCCTGTCACTACAAAAATAATTTTACCGAGATCGCAAGAAAGTAAATTGTTTTCCAGAAATTCCCGTTCGTATTCAGAAAAAGGCGATTGCGCCATCACTACCATAATCGCTACATCAACTGAAGGTAACAACGACAGAGTTACTTCGGTCATTCTTTCTTCGTCGTTTAAACCGGGAGTATCGATGATGTCTACATTGTTGTGACAGTAATGAACTGGATAATAGACGATCGCTTCTTTAACTGTCGCGGCTACTTCTTCGGATTCGGGAGTTAATTTAGTAACGTATTCACCTAGTTTATCGATTTCGATCGTTTCTTCCCTTCCGTCTCTAAAGACAATTTTGACGCGTGGAATCGTACCGTAGGTAACGCGATTGACTGTAGCCGAACAAGGTAAAATATCGGCTGGCAAAATTTCTTCTCCCACCAAAGCATTGATGAAAGTACTTTTTCCTCGCTTAAATTCGCCGACAACCGCAACCGAAAAGGAATTGGTACTAATTTTGTATAAGACTTCATCGATCGAGGTTACACAACGATCTAGTTTGAGTTTTTTGGCAAAATCTTGTAATTGTTTGAGGCTATTTATTAAAGAGATAATCTTTTTTTTGTAATCTCTAAATGTTCCTCTTTCCAATTGTGTTAGTTGTGTTTGATTCATAACCGATCGCACCTGGAATAGGGGAAGTAGGCAGTAGACTAGTGAAAAAAATTATTACTTTTGCCGATCGCCTCCTGTTTTCTTGAGTACTTGTATTTTGTGAATACAATTCTTTTACCACACTAACAACAATTTAACTGAGTGCCACAAGCAGTACAGAAATTTGCTTTCGGTCTGCTCATCTTACCGCATCGATCGCAAAAAGTTCCGATTAAATTAACTATTTGCTTTGATTCTAAGCTGGATTCTCGAATCATAGTTTCAGTTTCTTCTAGCATTGTCTTGAGTCGATCGCGTTCGATTTCGATCGTTGTTTTTTCTCTTTCCCATTTGGCGCGTAAATCGAGAATTTCTCGCTGGATAGAATCTAATTCTTGCAAATGTCTGAGTTTGTCAACTTTTTCTCGTCTGCTTTTGCGGTTGGCTTTTAGTTCGGCTAAGGGTTGTTCGTAAGTCTGTTGCAATTGTTCTTGTTGCGCTGCTAATGTCTTCTCTCGCCTGACGATCGCATGAATAATTTCTGTCGCTGCTGTCAGTGTTTGGTTAATGAGGGCGGTTAAAAAAATTAATCCTTTTTCTTGTTTTAACAATCGATCGAGCGTTTTTTCAAATCCTCCAAAACGACTCGTTACTAATAATTCTCGATCGCCCTTTAGCTTTGCTTGCAATCCTTCGGTAGTTGAAAGACAAAAAATGGTTAACTGTCCGATTTTTGCTAAAAGAATTAAATATTCCCAAGCATCTCTTTTGTATCGATGAGCAAAATTGGCGATAATTTGTTGTTGCAAACGCGTTTTTAGTTGTTCGATCGAAATATTGGCTGAATCTGAATTTTCCATGCGATCGTTCGTAATTACAAACAGAATTTTGCCTGTATTTTTGGTTATATAATGTTCCAGTAGATAATTTGCTTTATTTTTGGTTAGATAATGCTCCAGTAGAGAAGTTTCTTTGTTTGGGGCAAGTAAAGATTCTGCTTGCAAAACGAGAATTAATAAATCGGCATGGCATAAATCTTCAAAGGTGCGATTGCCGTTTGTTTCTGGCAAGCTTAAAAATTCAATGTCATCAAAACCGTAACGAAAAGGATAGCCAACATCAATTTGAGCGATGTTGTTGTTAAAATTATTGACATATTCAGAGATTTGTTCGAGAAGAATTGTTTGTTCTCGATCGTCTCGAAAAAGAATTTTTACGGTTGGTTCGACACTATGGGTAATGCGAAGAATTATCTCAGTCGAATCAACTTGGGGCGCGATCGCATTTGCTCCCAACCAAGCGTTAATTAAAGTAATTTTTTGGCTTCCAACTTCCCCGCCAACAGCTACAGTAAAAGTACCTAGATCGATGTGTTTTAAGATTTGCTCGATCGAGCGGCTTAAATCTATTAGTTGGAGTTTATGGGAAAATTCTAGTAATTTTCGCAAAAAACTAGCAAACTTCCAATTTTTTTGTCGTTCTCCATCAAAGAAAAAGTTACTTTTTGTCGCGATCGCCATCGTCTTCTCCCAAACTAAAATTTAGGATAGCGCAGTTATTAATCGCTGTTGTGCGATCGCGATCGAAAAATCGCCAAAATATTAACCGAGCGCTTAAGTGTCAGAATACAAAATAATCGTGCCGACTTTGAATGTGGGATGATTAAAAAATAACTCAAAACTCAGAAAACAAAAGCTATATATACTTCTTTAGTAAATAATAAAAAATGTTCGATCGCTCTGAAACTACAACAGTACTTTTCATTATCCTAACGGCTTTTGGCATTCTTGCCTGGGGCTTCAATCGTGCCAGATCTTTCGGCAAGTTAGGAATTTTAGCCTGGTTGCAATCAGTAGTATTGATGACTCCTTGGCTGGTATTCTTTGGCTTATTTGCTGTTGGTATCTATCTGAATTTAGTAGGTATTCTTCTACTTTTAGTTACTTCAGTAGGAGTATACATCTGGTTGGGCAGACAATTGCGTTCTTCAGGACAAGAAACCGTTTTACGAGAACGCGCTACTGAAAGATTAAAAGAAGAAGCAGAACAATCTACAAGCCATGAATTGAATTCATCCCAAAAAATCGCTCCAGAAATCTTACCCATACCCGAACAAGATCTCAACCTGATTAGAGGAATTTTTGGGATCGATACTTTTTTTGCCACTGAAACTATTTCCTATCAAGAAGGAGCTATTTTTAAGGGCAATTTGAGAGGAGAACCAAGTCAAGTCTATCCTCGTTTAGCTGCAAAATTAAAAGAAACTTTGGCAGACAAATATAGACTCTTTTTGGTAGAAAGTCCTGAAGAAAAACCCGTTGCGATCGTCCTCCCCAGCAGTAACGATCCAGAATCGACTACCCTAGGACAGAAAAACCTAGCGCTAGTTTTATTAGTAGCTACAATTGCCACCAGCTTGGAAGCAGCAGGATTACTACTAGGTTTCGATTTTTTTAGCAATTTAGGTAGGTACAAAGAAGCAATTCCTTTGTCTCTCGGTTTGTGGTCGATTCTTGCCGCTCATGAATTCGGACATTGGGCGATCGCCAAACGTAATAATATTCGTTTGAGCGTTCCTTTTTTCTTACCAACTTGGCAAATTGGTTCTTTTGGTGCGATAACTCGTTTTGAATCTTTGCTTCCAACTCGAAATGTACTGTTTGATATTTCTTTTGCTGGCCCCGCTTTAGGCGGTATAGTTTCTTTAGTAATGCTTGTTATTGGTTTGATACTTTCTCATCCAGGTAGTATTTTTAAAATTCCTAGCGAATTTTTCCAAGGTTCAATTTTAGTAGGCAGTTTAGCTAGGGTGGTACTCGGATCTCAACTCCAACAAGCTTTAGTTGAGGTTCATCCTTTGGTAGTAATTGGTTGGTTGGGTTTAACTATTACCGCGCTTAATTTATTACCCGCAGGACAACTCGATGGAGGCAGAATCATTCAAGCTATTTACGGACGAAAAACAGCAAGGCGAACGACTTTTGCTACTTTAGCAGTTTTGGGCATCTTAGCTTTATTTAATCCAGGCAATCCCATTCCGCTTTATTGGGCAGTACTAATTTTGTTTTTGCAAAGAGATTTAGAACGTCCTAGTTTGAACGAATTAAGCGAGCCAGACGATACTAGGGCTGCTTGGGGTTTATTAGCACTATTTTTGATGCTAGCTACTTTAATTCCTCTGAGTCCAAGTTTAGCAGGTCGTTTGGGAATTGGAAATTAGGGTTTGCTTTGGAAAGTAGTAAGTAGCAAGTAGCAAGTAGCAAGTTTTTACTCATTACTCATTACTCATTACTCATTACTTATTATTTCTCCCCATTGCTCTATTTTTATGAATCCAATTATTGAAACGATCGAATTACTCAAGTTAGCTTCAGGAGATATTTTATCTCTGCAAGTTTATAAATTTATTGGCAGTCGATCGGGGAAAAAAGCATACATACAAGCGAATCTTCATGGTGCGGAAATAGTTGGAAATGTCGTCATTCATCAATTAATTGAATACCTAAAAACTCTTGATGAAAGTCAAGTTAACGGCGAAATTTGGTTAGTTCCTGTTTGTAATCCTTTGGGAGTTAATCAAAGAACGCATTTTTTCTCTACAGGACGCTTTAATAGTTACGATGGCAAAGATTGGAATCGAATTTTTTGGGATTATGAAAAAGAATGCCAAAATTTAGAAGTATTTGCCAAAGATAATCTTGACAATACTCCAGAGAAAATCAGAAGCGATTATTTAACTCAAATACAAACAGCCTTTCAAGAACAATTTAAAAAGATCGATCGACCTAGTAGCGTTCCCTATTATCAAAAATATCGCTATTGTTTACAATCTTTATGTTTGGATGCTAACTATTTAATTGACATACATAGTTCTAGTAATCAAGGTATAAATTATCTTTACTGTTTTCCAGGTAGAGAAGGAAGCGCGCAATCTTTTTTACTAGAATATGGCATCTTAATGAATGAATATGACGGCGATGCTTTTGACGAAGCATTTATGAAGCCATGGCTAGCTTTAGAAAGAGAGTTTGCTAAATTGAATCGAGAAATTCAATTCAATGTAGAATCTTGGACGTTAGAATTGGGTTCGGGAATGCAAATAAATCCCCAATCTGTAGAGAAAGGTATTGTCGGAATTAAAAATTATTTGTGCGATCGCGAAATATTAAAGCTCGATCGCTCATTTTTAATTAATACCAATTCACCAAATACTATTTTTATTGAAAAGAAGAAAATCAAAAACTACTATGCCCCCACAGGAGGAATTATTCAAGAAAGAATATCATTAAATTCTCAAGTTCGTGCGGGAGACAAACTATATCAAATTCTTAGTTTTAATAAAAGTTGTCAACTTCCAGAACAAATTGATATTTTTGCTGAATCAAATGGAATAATTTTTGATGTATCTACTAATTATTCAGTCAATCAAGGAGAATACGTTTTAGGAATTTTTGCTTTTGACTCTTAATCCGAAATTATTATTTACTTTTAATCTTTATTGGGCGATCGATAAACAAAAATGGATAACGAACCAATCTTTAGTATTCCTATTGCACCAGCAGGATTTAAATCGGGTTTTGTCGGCATTATCGGCCGACCAAATGTTGGTAAATCAACTTTAATGAATAAATTAGTAGGACAAAAAGTAGCGATTACTTCTCCTACGGCACAAACGACTAGAAATCGTCTTAAAGGTATACTAACTACACCTGAAGCACAATTAATTTTTGTCGATACACCTGGAATTCATAAACCCCATCACGAATTAGGAAAAACTCTAGTCAAAACCGCTCAAGGCGCGATCGATTCTGTAGATCTAAATATATTGGTTGTGGATAGTTCTACAGAAGCAGGTGGCGGCGATCGCTTTATTGTCGAACTTCTCGAACGTACCAAAATTCCTGTCATTTTGGGACTCAACAAATGCGATCGACAATCATCAGATTATCAAAAATTTGATGAAAGTTACGAACGACTTGCTAAAGATAAAAATTGGCAAATAATGAAATTTTCTGCGCTTACTGGCACTGGTGTAGAACAATTGCAAAATAAATTAATTCAAAATTTAGAACCAGGGCCATATTACTATCATCCCAAATTAGTCACAGATCGACCAGAACGTTTCATTATGGGGGAATTGATTCGAGAACAAATTTTGTTGGCAACTCGTCAAGAAGTGCCTCATTCTGTGGCGATCGTCATCGAAAAAGTAGAAGAAACTCCCAAAATTACTCGCGTAATGGCAGCGATTAATGTCGAACGTAATTCTCAAAAAGGAATATTAATTGGTAAAGGTGGCACTATGTTAAAAGAAATTGGCATGAAAGCACGCCAGCAAATTCAAAAATTAATTGCTGGAGAAGTTTATTTAGAATTATTTGTCAAAGTAGAACCAAACTGGAGACAATCTCGTATGCGTTTGCACGAATTTGGCTATGGTTTGGAAGAATAATTGCCTACTCCCTAACCCCTAACCCCTAATCCCTAACCCCTAACCCCTACTCCCTTTTGCAAAACTCAAATAAGCTAAAATTACCATTTGAGCTAGCACGACAGTTGTTGTCATAATCGTTGCTGCCGTGATACCGACGATCGCAGTAGCAGCACCGATCGCGATTCCAGATGCAGTTAGTGTAATTAAAACTGCTTCGGCGAGGTTGTTGGCGATCGCGGCGGTACTAAGTTCGGAAATAATAATAACAATTGCGCCCACAATAGCGATGGCGATCGCTTCAAGACTGATTTCTAAATGGGTATTAGTAAGAGTAAACCGAGTCATCAAAAAAGCCAAACTAGAAACTAGTAAAAATGCTGTTAATTTCCTATAGAAATATTTATTTAATCTGCTAGATAATTCGGCTGTTTCAACGGTAACTGGTAAAGTATAAGTTTCGGGAATACCATTAGTTTTTAACAATAATTCGCATCGATCGCTTATTCCTGCTGGTAATTTACCAGTGTCTACAGTAATTTCTAATTCAAAGCGATCGCCAATAAATTGTTGTTGCGACAAAGTCATCCAATTCTCGGATTTTGTTTCAAGATCGGGAATAATTACAAGATCGCCAGCCAATAAAGTATTTTCTTTGGTATTAGTTATTAATAATTTTTGTGTAAGTATTTCTCCAGGTTTGTTACTAGTAAATTGAAACCTTTCTCGATCGATTTTTACATCTGGCGATCGCATTAAATCTAAAGGCAAAAGTTCATCTAACGCTTCTTGGGCGTTGCTGTATCTATCTTTTAAATCGGGTCGAACCATTTTTTTGACCCAATTAACAAACCTAAGATTTAACCTTGGTAATAAATGCTCGAATTTTAATAAATAATGACTGTCATCATCGATTAATTCGGTTATTTCTGTCGATTTTTTACCCGTTAACAAACAAATTAAAGTTGCGCCTAAAGCATATAAATCTGATGCTTCCGTTGGTTTAATAATTTGCTCTGGCGGTATAAATCCAGGCGTACCTCCAAAAATACTGCTAGCAGAAACAGGGCTATCCCTAAGCGTTGCCAAACCAAAATCGATTAAATATACATTCGATCGCTCATCTAATAAAATATTTTCTGGTTTGATGTCGCGGTGAATTATGATTGGAAATTGAGATTGTAAATAGACTAATATTTCTAAAACTCGAACGGCAATTAATTTGATTTCTGCTGGCGTATAGCTGCGCTTGATTGCCACTGAAGGAGCGTTTTTATATTCTTGAATCAAACAAAATCCGTTGCTGGTGGGAAAACTACCCAAATATTTGGGAATGCCTGGATTATCCAATCTTTGTAAAATTTCGATTTCTCTTTCCCAAGCATTAAAACCCGACCAAGTCGAACCTGCTGTAGCAAAACAAAATTGTTTTAAAACGATTAGTTCGCCAGTAAAAATATTTTTGGCACTCCAAGTAATTCGTCCGCCTTCGCGGTTGCGCCCTAATTCCTCTTGGATTTGATAGCCATGACATGAGAAGTCAGGAAAATTACTCATAAGCAAAAATAATTTATCTTTATTATCTCTGAGCTAAAAAAATTAAATGAAAAGAAAAGAAAATGGTAAGAACATGAACTAAGATTAATCTCATGGTCATAGTCTTAAAAACGCAACGCCAGGATATACGGTTCAATAGTTAGAAATGCTATTTAATCGAACACTTTTAAGTAGATATCAAATTATCGAAAAGCTCGATAAAGGTGGGTTTGGAGAAACCTATCTTGCAGTCGATCGCGCCCTACCAAGTAAACCCAAATGCATAGTCAAACACCTACAACCAATAGATCCTAATCCTAACGTATTTGCGATTGCCAAAAAACTGTTCGATCGCGAAGCAAAAATTCTCGATCGTCTCGGCGAATTCGAGTATATTCCCCGTCTCTACGCTCATTTTGAAGAAGAAGGACAATTTTATCTAGTACAAGAATATATCGACGGAAACGAACTCAGCGAAGAAATCCAGCCCGATCGTCAGTGGAATGAACGAGAAACTTTTAACCTAGTACGCGAAATTTTAGAAATTTTGAATGTCGTTCATCGAGAAAAAGTTATCCATCGCGATATCAAACCTTCAAATATCATGCGAAGGAAACAGGACGGAAAATTGATTTTAATTGACTTTGGTTCTGTCAAAGAAAC
>JBOFLQ010000083.1:0-6155 GCA_051657945.1 Xenococcaceae cyanobacterium
TTGCCATCTTTTGCCCAAGAAGTGATAGTAGCGACAATACCACCAGCAGCACCAGCAAGGTTAGTCGTTACGGCAATATAGCCGATTTGGTTGTCTGCTGCTAGTTGCGAACCAGGATTGAAACCGAACCAGCCGATCCAAAGAATCAAACAACCCAAGGTAGCAATGCTCATATTGTGACCTGGGATTGCATTGACTCTACCGTTTTGATATTTGCCTTCTCTGGCACCGAGAAGAAACGCACCGACTAAAGCCGCCCAACCGCCGACGGAGTGAACGACTGTAGAACCAGCAAAGTCAAGAAATCCATACTTGTTAAGCCAGCCAGAATCGACAGCCCAAATCCAATGTCCAGTTATAGGATAGGCAATTCCAGTCAGTAACAAGCTAAAGATTAAAAAGTCAACGAATTTTATTCTTTCTGCTACTGCACCAGAGACGATCGTAGCAGAAGTACCTGCAAAAGCGACTTGGAATAAGAAAAAGATTGCGATCGGCAATCCTTCGGGGAAGGGTTTTAACCCATAAGCACCTGGATCTTCACTGCCTAAAAACCAGCCTCCCAAACCGAAAAAGCTGTTGCTTTGAGAGCCAAACATTAATGAAAAGCCGATCGCCCAATAGGCAATACTAGCTAGGGCAAAAACAATTAGGTTTTTAGCAAGAACGTTGACTGCATTTTTCTGGCGGCAAAAGCCAGTTTCTAGCATGGCGAAACCAGCATTCATGAAGATGACTAGAATCGCTGCGATCAATACCCAGGTTGCGTTTAAAGCACCTTGGACATCTTGGGGAGTGAGAGGCTTGTCTTGAGCGACAGCAGCAGTATTCCAAACGATAAAGATTATGGCGACTAGCGGAATACAGGCTAGCCAGGTTGGAGAGAGATATTTATTCAAAGTTTGGAAAGGTTTGAGATAGCGATCGCCACCTTTATTCGACCTATCCAACTTAGGTCGCGTTTCTTGTCGATTTTGTCGAATGTTCATGAGGGATATGTTAATTTGTGTTACTTGAATTTAGATAGCAAATTACTAGTTTTAATTAAAAACTTTTGCATTTATTTTTGATTTCAAGTGCAATAGATTTGATGATACAGATAGTAGATAAGGGAGTCAAATGGATAGAATCTATTCAACTTTGACTTGATTTATTTTTTTAAAAAAGATCGGCTCTGTGCAGGTAATTTTCAAAAAAAGAAAATACTTTTAACTTGTTCGATCGTTTTTACTCAATCGTTGTCTCATCATGATTCTATGGTCTTTACGCTCTCTCGATCGAACCAGAAAATTTGTATCTACCAATCTAAATATATGTAATTAATTTAAGAGTCTTCTCAACCAAGAAAAAGTATAGAACAATACAGAAGGTAAGTCAAAATTGTGAAAATTTTACTTATGTTTAGTTTACAAAATTGCCAAAGTTTGCAATAAATATTAATAACTAAATTGCCTCAAATTTTCGATCGCGAAATCTTTACATATATCGAAAATATTTGTCTAATTTGCAAAGTTTATTTAAGTTTTCGAGCGGTAAGCTGTCAGGCATTTAATTTGTTGGTTGAGAAAAGGCAGAAGGCAGAAGGCAGAAGGCAGAAGGCTTTTATGAACAGCCGAATATACAATTTAAATGAGTAACAGCTTATTTAAAATTTAGTTTCATTACTTACGACGACGAGAGAACCATAAAAAATAAATACCAGTTAATAAAGAAAAAACTGTTCCTTTATGTTCGGGCGTTTTGATTCGATCGGCTACGACTGTGTTTGTTTCCTGTGCGATTGCTCGATCGCTAACTACGGCAGCACTAATTTGAATATTATTGTCTGCTAAAGCTACATCTGCAACTTGTTCGGAATTGCTATCGGTTTGCCAGCCACCTTTAACAATAAAATCAATCCAATCGAGATGAGATGAAACTCTAGTTATGCCTAAATTAGCTCCATATTTGGAATTATTACTCGTATAAGAATTAATTCCTGCCAGCGCGCCCCCAATAAAGACACCACCGCCACTATCGCCTGGGGCTAAAGCGTACTCCAAATTTGAGCCAATCGGTTCGCCAACTAAGTTATCATCGCCTAAAGGATTATCGAAGTCAGAAATTAAAAGTCGATCGGATAAATTAGAAGCAAAATTTATACCCACCGCATCAATATAGTTAGTTCCTGCCAACTTATTGCCTCCACTTCCCGGCTTCGAACCAGTCAAGCCATCGCCAGTTTGACCAAAACCAACCCAAATGCCATTATTAGCAACTTCTTCTTTGCCAGTATACAGAGGTGCTGGTTGAATGTCAGTTACTGCCGAACTTAGTCTAAGCAAACCAATATCGTAACCTGCATACGAACCTTCAATCCCTTCTTGCCAGCTTTTGGGCGTAATCTTAATATCAGTGTCGTAGACCACATTACCCACCTCAAAAGATACACTATTGACAAAACCGCCATATTCATCTTTTTTGTAGAGACAATGTCCGGCAGTTAACACCCATCGAGGTTCGATTAAAGTTCCAGAACATCTTCCCGCCGTCTTTGCCGTTTTAAAAATTATTTCGCCTACGTTGGGAAATCCCGAACTAAGGTCAAGATATTCATCGATCGCGCGATCGTGTCTAATCGTTCCAGCTTGAGCCTCGGTAGCAACACCGATCGTCGCAAGTATAACCAGCGAACATGTCGCTAGATTAAATTTGATTGGCATTGTGTCTAAATTTAATTTACTGATGGAGTGGCGCTCTGTAATTTGTGTTGTTAAATAAATACGACTAAAAAAGCATATTATTAAATCTTGAACTCTCTGTATGTAAAGACTTAACAAAGATTGTGTATCAATTTAATAAGTTTGGGGCAACGGGCAACACTTCGACAAGCTCAGTGCATCGCGGGCAACGGGCATCGGGCAACGGGCATCGGGCATCGGGCATCGGGCAAAGTCAAAAGTAATAAGTAATAAGTAAAATTTGCTACGCGGCACACGCGGCACACGCGGCACACTTTCCCCTGCTCCCTAACCCCTAATCCCTTTTAAAAAGAGTGACACTTGGGTTTGTGGACTACTGAGTCGATCGAGATGTAGTGAAATTGATTAAACTCAGCCGTATAATTACCTAATAACTAACTTTCATAACTATAGATCGATAAATTAGGGGCAAAGGGCAATAGGAAATGGGCAATGGGCAAAGGGTTAAGTTAAAAGTTAACACTTCGACCCTTCGACAAGCTCAGGGCAACGCAAGCTCAGTGACCAGTTAAAAGTCACTCATTCAAAAGTAAATACAGTTACTTTTGAATGAGTGACTCTTGAATGCGTGACTTTTATCCCCTAACCCCTTTATCGGTGAGGAATGTATGATAGCAATCGGCGAAAAAGTTAATAATATATATACAAAAATTAAACAAACAAATCGAAAAATTAGTTTGTCTTTGGGTGAAAAACTGCTTAGAAAATTAGAGAAATCGATCGAACAAAATTCTTTAGTGGGAAATCCAACATTTTTCGAACCCCAACAATTTAATTGGATTTCCAAATTAGAAACTAATTGGATGACAATTCGTCAAGAACTAGACAATATTCTCAAATATCGAGATGAATTACCTAACTTTCAAGATATTTCCCAAGATCAATACAGCATTGCCAACGACGATCTTTGGAAAACTTATTTGCTGTATGCCTATGGAGTCAAGGCAGAAACTAATTGCGATCGATGTCCTGAAACAACCAGGTTAATCGAACAAATTCCTGGCATGAAAACGGCGTTTTTTTCGATTTTATTACCGCACAAACACATTCCCGAACATACTGGACCTTATAAAGGCGTAATTCGCTATCATTTAGGCTTAATCGTTCCCCAACCAGAAAATCAATGTCGAATTCGCGTTGGTAACGAAATTAAGTTTTGGCAAGAAGGAAAGAGTCTAATTTTTGACGATCGCTATCCTCATGAAGTTTGGAACGATACTGAGGGAATGCGGGTTGTTTTATTTATGGATATTGTCAGACCAATACGTTTTCCTTTTAACTTATTAAATGAATTATTGATTAGATTAATTGCTTTGTCTCCCTTCGTTCGCGACGTTAATGTCAACCAAAAGAAATGGGACAAACGTTTAGAGAAATTATTTTCTCAAAAAAGTTAAAAAGCAAAAACTGTGATATAAACTTACAAGAAATATCGCCAAAGAGGGCATGAGTGGTCTAAAAACAAGCTTTAAAGCATCAACTTTAGTAGATTTATTGCGTTATCGAGCAAAAGAATTACCAGAACGAGTTGCTTACACTTTTTTAGTAGATGGAGAAACTGATGCAATTAGCTTGACTCATCAAGAGTTAGATCGACAAGTTCGGGCGATCGCAACGCAACTTCAATCTCTTTGTTCTCCAGGCGATCGAGTATTACTTTTATATCAACCTAGTTTAGATTACATTGCCGCTTTCTTTGGCTGTCTCTATGCTGGCGTAGTTGCTGTTCCTGCCTATCCCCCCAGACCAAATCGTTCTCTATCGCGCCTGAAGAGTATTATTAACGATGCTAGCGCCAGCATTGCTTTAACTACTAGTCCAATTTTAACTAGTTTAGAGCGCACGATCGCACAAACTCCAGGTTTAGAAAAACTAAAGTGGCTTGAGGGCGATCGCATCTCTTTGGACATTGGCGATCGCTGGTGCCAACCCGACATCGACAGCGATACACTCGCATTTTTGCAGTATACTTCTGGTTCTACTGCCGAACCGAAGGGAGTAAAAATTTCCCATAACAATTTATTGGACAACCTTCAGCTAATTCATCAATGCTTTCAACACGACAACCATAGCCAGGGTGTAATTTGGCTGCCTCCCTATCATGATATGGGATTGATTGGCGGAATTCTTCAACCCCTTTACGGCGGTTTTCCCGTCGCGCTGATGTCGCCCTTAATGTTTCTGCAAAATCCGATGCGATGGTTGCAAGCAATTTCTCGCTACAAAGCAACCACCAGCGGTGCGCCAAATTTTGCCTACGATTTATGCGTTCGCAAAGTTAAACCCGAACATTTAACTAAACTCGACCTCAGCAGTTGGGAAGTTGCTTTTAATGGTGCCGAACCAATTAATTACGATACTTTGGTTCGATTCGCTAATACCTTTGCCCCTTGCGGTTTTCGTCCCGAAGCTTTTTATCCCTGCTACGGTATGGCGGAAGCAACTTTAATTGTTTCTGGCGGAGAAAAAACTGCTTTAGTTGTTGCCAAACATCTTGAAGGAGAAGCATTAGAGAAGAATCGCATCGTTCCCGCCCGTGTAGGTGCAGAAAATTCTCGCATCTTGGTTGGTTGCGGCAAAAGTTTGTTAGATCGACAGATTGCCATCGTACACCCCGAACATTTAACTAGATGCGATCGCACAGAAGTTGGAGAAATTTGGGTATCGGGGTCGAGTGTTGCGAAAGGATACTGGGGAAAACCTGAAGAAAGCAAGCGTACTTTTGAAGCATATTTGGCAGATACAAAAGAAGGGCCATTTTTACGAACTGGCGATTTAGGTTTTATTGAAGATGGTGAATTGTTTGTTACAGGTCGTCTTAAAGATGTAATTATAATTAACGGTCGCAATCACTATCCCCAAGATATTGAAAGAACGGTCGAGCAAAGTAATTCTTTTATCAGACCGAGTTGTGCGGCGGGTTTTTCTGTCAATATTAACGGTGAAGAGAGATTGGTTGTCTTAGCGGAGATCGATCGCCGCTACTGGGATAGCAGCAAAGTAAATAATGTTAAGGATGCTAACACCAAACAAGATAACCCAGATGCCAAAGAGTTAATTCGATCGATCCGTCAAGCAGTGTCGCAACATCACGACTTACAAGTTTACGAAACTTTATTGCTCAAACCTGGCAGCATTCCTAAAACTTCGAGTGGCAAAATTCAAAGACATATCTGTCGAACAGAGTTTTTAGCGGGAACTTTGCAAGTTTGGTAGTAGAAATTAGGGAATAGGGAGTTCGGAGATTTAAGGTAGGGGTTTGGCACTGCCAAACCCCTACTGCCAAACCCCTACATAAACCATGTATCGCGTTCTTTTTTTAAATTGTTGTAATTTTTTGTCATAGTATTTTAAATTAACGTAAATTTCTTAATTAAAAATATTCTTAATCAAAATGTAGTTGTTATAAAAAAT
>JBOFLQ010000084.1:0-2973 GCA_051657945.1 Xenococcaceae cyanobacterium
TGTCGATCGATGAATGAAGAAAAAGTGATTTTTTTAAATATTTTTTGATATTTTAAACAAAGAAAAGCCAGAATATTTTTTCTGACCTTTCTTTTTTTATAATTAATAGCGAAGTTACAAGCCACCAGTCAACAAAGAAACTGCTTGCACTTCACTCCAATGTACGACCCAGCTAGGCTGAATGCCAAAAGCAAAGATTAAAAATGCTAGAGCAAATGTTGGCAAATGCTCGACTAAAGGTACTTTGGTTAATTGAGATAATTCCTGTGGCAGACGACCGAAAAAGACGCGATTGATAACTAAAAGAAAATAAACCGCAGTCAAACCGGTACCTACCAGACATAGTAGGGTGGGAATGGGAAAAATGGGAAATGCGCCGCGAAAAACTAAAAATTCGGAAATAAATCCAACCATGCCGGGAATGCCAGCACTAGCCATCACTCCCAAAATCATCAAACTTCCAGTTAAGGGCAAACCTCGCTGTGGATTGAGCAAACCTTTAAGAGAGTCAACGTCTCTAGTTCCCGTTTCTTTATAGACAATACCAACCAACAAAAATAGTAACGCAGAAATCAAACCGTGACTTACCATTTGAAAAACAGCCGCAGTAATACTCAGACGAGTAGTTGCCGAAGCAGCTAGCAAAATATAAGCCATGTGGGCGATCGAAGAGTAAGCGACCACTTTTTTCATGTCTTTTTGAGCGATCGCGCAGCAAGCACCATACAAGGCACTAAATGCTGCTAACATCGCCATCCAAGGCGCGACGATCGCCCAGGCATCTAAAAATAGCCCTACGCCAAATCTTAGTAAACCGTAAGTTCCCAATTTGAGCAGTACACCTGCTAATAAAACAGACACAGGCGTAGAAGCTTCGACGTGAGCATCGGGCAACCAAGTATGAAAGGGGAAAATAGGAATTTTGATTAATAAACCGAGTAGCAAGGGAGCAAGTAAAAGTAACTGTCTCGATTCCGATAGATTTGCTACTTGCGATCGCAAGGGTTCGTAATCAAAGTTGGCAGCGCCAGTCAACCAAACTATCCCCAAGAAAGATGCCAATACCAAAAATCCTGAAATTGCGGTATACAGGAGGAATTTCATGGCAGCGTAGCCTCTTTTCGCGCCGCCCCAAATCGCAATCAAAAAATAAAGGGGAATAATTTCTAATTCGTAGAACAAGAAAAATAGTAATAAATCTTGTGCTAAAAAAGCACCAGCCGCACCAGCATTTAAAAATAACAGTAATGAGTAATAAAACCTCGGTCTGTGAATGGACTTACTACTACTGAAGATGGCAACTGAAGTTAAAAGGCTGTTGAGTGAAATTAACGGTAGTGACAATCCATCAATACCGATGTGATAATTAAACCCGATTTGACTAATCCAAGGTATGTACTCGAGAAATTGAATTTGCTCCAAACTTGGATCGAATTGAAAACCAAGGATTATGTTTAAAATTAAAACCGATAAGGCAATCGCCAGAGCGATCGAACGACAATAAGCCGCTTCGATTTTACTCGGCCACAAACCAATGATAATTGCACCTAATAAAGGCATCCAAATGAATGCGCTTAACATGTTCTATTCTTGACTCCGAAAAAAGTTTTGGGCATTGCTGAGTTTTGCTTTGATAACCAATTAATTAATGACTGACGACCAATAGTTAGTGACTACAGACCACTGACCATTGAGAATCGACCAAAGCAATAAACTCACTCCCAACAAAATCGTCAACATATAAAATTGAGATTGACCTGAGACATTGTATTTAAGAGCATTGCCGCTAAAAATAGTTGCCAAACTTACGAGATTGACAAAACCATCAATAACATAGCGATCGATCCATGCCATCATTTTAGAAATATTTACAACTGCCCAAACCACCGTTACGTTGTAAAGGGTCTCGATGTAAAAATCGTAGGCAAATAAATCTTGAAAAAATCTCAAATATAGTTGTGTCGATCTTGCCCAAGCTCTACGTATCTCGATCTTCACGCCAATTAAACAACCAAGCGCACCACTAGCAATTAAAAGCGGGACTGCCAGTTGAATAATTAACTCTTGACTACCATCCATTGGAGTAGTAGCACTAAGCCAGAGCGGCCATTGAATTGGGGCAATTGGCGCTAAAAAAGCGACAATTGTCAGGCTAACCATCGGTAAAGCCATCAGCCACGGTACTTCTGGCGCTCTTCTCGTCTTCATTTGTGGCTTACCTAAAAATACCAAACGAAATACACGAGTCAAGTTTAAAGCACTCATAGCATTAACGAATAACAGTATTGCTAAAAGCCACCAATCTACTTCCCAAGAACCATTCAACCAACGTTGTAGCGTCCAAAAAACTCCCATTGGCAACAAACCGACAAGGGAAGCAGCACCTACTAAAAATGCAGTAGTAGTTGCAGGCATTCTCGAAGCTAAACCGCCAAATTCGGTAATGTTCTGATTGCTGGTAGTCATAATAATCGAACCAGCACTCATAAATAAAAGCGCTTTGCCGATCGCGTGAGTGAATAATAGTAACAAAGCTATATCCACATGTCCCAAGCCAACAGCGATAAACACCAAGCCTAAATAGGCGCTAGTAGAATGAGATAGCGTTCTTTTAATATCAATTTGCGCCACAGCCATTAAAGAAGTGCCGATCGCCGTTACCGTGCCGATCGTTATCAAAACGCTGGAAGATACTGGCGAAAGGCTAAACACGGGCTGCATTTTAATTAGTAAATACGCTCCCGCCGAAACGACGATCGAGTTTCTCATAATTCCCGCTGGGTTGGGGCCTTCCATAGCTTCATCCAACCAAAGGTTGAGAGGAAACTGAGCGCATTTACCAGTTGGCCCTGCAATCAAAGATAGCCCGATCGCGGCAGCAGCAAATGAATTTAATGGAGAAGTATCCGCCCAAGTTTCTAACTCAGAAAAGTTTAAACCCGATCCATAACTGGAGAGCGCTACCACTCCCAT
>JBOFLQ010000085.1:0-8260 GCA_051657945.1 Xenococcaceae cyanobacterium
GTATTCAATTAGTAGTTGAAACTCAACTTTTTTCTTTTCTTATCTTTCTAAAGTTTATTTGAAGAAACTATGAAGAATGTGCGATCGCGCTTGTAAAGATGTTGTGATCCGCGATCGAGTTTTTAGAAAACTTTTAAGCTACTAGGGTTAAAACTTACGTAGTTGGTGCAGATAGATAAAATAGATAGAATTTGCACTATACTTACAATCCATCCGTCAGCATTACTGCCTAAAAGTAAAATTTAAATAAACTAAAAAATAATATGAAAAATCACCGTACTCGTTCTCAAGAACGCATCGTTAAAGTACTCAAAAGTTTAAATTGCGCTATCTCTGCACAAGATCTTTATATAGAACTACGTAATCGTCAGCAAAATATGGGATTGGCGACAGTCTATCGTTCTCTGGAAAGTCTCAAACTTCAAGGAGAAGTAAAGGTTCGAACTATGCCTAACGGAGAATCTCTCTACAGTTCCGTACAACAGGATCGGCATTACTTTACTTGCGTTAATTGTGGTGCATCAATTGCGATCGATGAATGTCCCGTCCACCAACTAGAACGCGATTTAGAGCATTCTTTAAAATCTAAGGTTTACTATCACACTCTAGAATTCTTTGGTTTATGCGAGAAGTGTCAGTTAAGCTCGGTTAGCGGATAACTATATACTTTGTATATTTGCCAAAAATTACGCAATTAGTGACTACTTTGCCAAATCTCAACAATATTTTGTTAGTCGAAGATACCCTCAGTCAACAAGAGTTAATGGCGATCGCAATTGAAGATTGTCAAATTCCGCACAGGTTGCACATAGTTAATAATGGAGAGGAAGCTTTGGATTTTTTGCTGCAAAAAAATCTTTACTCTCAAGCTCCTCGACCAAATTTGATTATTTTAGATTTAAATTTACCAAAGCTAAATGGCTACGAATTGTTAACAATAATCAAACAAAATAGTAATTTAAAAATCGTACCTGTAATTATTTTTACAACATCTAAATCTTCATCAGATGTAAAACAAAGTTATACTCTTGGCGCTAATTGCTACATTAGCAAACCCTACGATTTGGAAGAATTTTTGACTGTCGTTAAAACAAGTTTAAAATTTTGGCTCAATTTTACGATATTGCCTTAAATTTGAGCTTGCTCAATTATGTAGCTAGCGATCGCTAAATCTAATAATTTGAATTTATAGATCTCGATCGAATTTAAGCTTGTCGTGGTTGGTAATCGACGCTCGACTAAATCGAATTGATTAAATTGACAAATATAAAAAATAAGTTAAATAATGATACTGTTATGATGAGAAAAATTAATTGTTAATGTTTTAAAGACAAGTAATTTTCGTTGACGAGTGTCATTTTTTAGACATCTTTGTTTACGATCGACGGTTTGAATAAGTATAAATAATCCTAAATAAAAGCAAGAAATATCTTTGTGAGTATTCAGCATTTAAACATTCTTTTAGTAGAAGACAATTTGGCAGATGCCGAATTAATTAAAGAATTATTAGAGCAAGAAAAGACAGCGAAAATCGAAATCACAAATGTCAATCGCGTCAAGGATGCCCTAAAACGGCTTGTTGAAGTTGATTTTGATGTGGTTCTCTTAGATTTATCACTACCAGACGCTCAAGGAGTGGAGGGTATTGTCCAGCTCAAACAAGAAAAACCCAACGTACCGATCGTCGTTCTAACTATGCTTGACGATTTAAATACAGCAGTTAAATCGGTACGAAAGGGAGCGCAAGATTATCTAGTCAAAAATAACTTAGAAACAGAATTGCTCATTCGCTCGATTCGTTATGCGATCGAACGCCAGCATACGGAAAAAATTCTCAGGCAGCGAGCGGAAAGGGAAAAATTGATGGGCAAAATGTTAGAAAGAATTCGTCAATCTTTGGATTTGGAAATTATTTTGCAAACTACCGTTAATGAAATACGTCAATTTTTGCAAACAGATCGAGTCGCAATTTATCGTTGTGCAGCAGAAAAATCGGGCAAACTTATCGTACAGTCTGCAAGACAAAGACAAGTTAACGACCCGAAGCCACACCAGCGAAGTGGCGATTTAGTAACTGGTTGTGGTACGATCGACGACGTTTTAGTAAGTCCTTATTGCGTACAAGCGATCGTAGACTACGATCGCGTTCGATCGAGAAAAGACCAAGTTTGTCTATCCGATTGGCAAGAATCCGATCGAGAGCTATTAACCTTGCCGATTTGGCAAAATCAAACTCTCGAAGAAACAGTTAATTCTTCGCCAAAAGAAGTCAATGGCAGCTCCCCACAACTGCTGAACAACAATACAATCTGGGGGATGTTAATAGCACAAAAAGATAACATTTCCAGACAGTGGCAAAGTTGGGAAATTGATTTTTTACAACAGCTAGCAACTCAACTGGCGATCGCTATTCAACAGTCGGAACTTTACGCGCAATTGCGAATTGTCAACCAGAAATTACAACAACTGGCCATTCAAGACGGTTTGACAGGATTAGCAAACCGCCGTCATTTCGAGCAAACTCTCAATAACGAGTGGCAACGTTTGACAAGAGAACAAAAACCTTTATCGCTGATTTTGTGCGATGTCGATCACTTTAAAAATTACAATGATACTTACGGTCATCCAGCAGGAGATGCTTGTCTTAAAACAATAGCCAAAGTGTTGACTCAAGCGGGGAAAAGACCTGCGGATTTGGTGGCTCGCTATGGCGGCGAAGAATTTGCGATCGTCCTACCTGATACGAATCATTACGGCGCTCTATTTGTTGCCGATACAATCCGTCAAGATGTCGAACGACTCAAACTTCCCCACCAAAAATCGGGGACTAGTCGCTACGTTACTTTAAGTATGGGAGTAGCAACCAAAATCCCTAATTCCCATCAATCGATCGCCGATCTGATTGAAGATGCCGATCGCGCTTTGTATCAAGCTAAGGCAAAAGGGCGCAACCAGGTTGTTATGCTAAATTAAGCAACAGGGGCAGAGGAGCAAAGGGGCAGAGGAGCAGAGGAGCAGAGAAGATGAAAAAAGAATTGAGTTATGGTTGTTGGCGATCGCCGATTACTTCTGAATCGATCGTAGCGGGAACGATCGGACTGGGTGGAGTGGCGATCGATGGCGATGACATTTATTGGTTGGAAGGACGACCTTCTGAAGGCGGTAGAAATGTTTTAGTCAGAAAAACTGTTAATGGGGACGTTAAAGATATTACTCCCGCACCTTTTAATGTTCGTTCTCGCGTCCACGAATACGGTGGCGGTTCTTTTTTAGTTGTCGATCGCACTGTCTATTTCTGTAATTTTGCCGATCGACGTATTTATCAACAAAAACCAGACAGCGAACCACAAGCATTAACTCAACCAAGCGATCGACGCTATGCAGATTTAACGAGCGATCGCGACAGAAATCGTTTGCTTTGTGTTTGTGAAGACCATAGTAAAACTGACAGCGAACCAGAAAATTATTTAGTCGGTATCGATCTAGATTCTGGTGCAGTCACAGTATTAGTATCGGGAGAAGATTTTTATTCTTCCCCTCGCTTGAGTCCCGATCGTTCTAGACTATCATTTATTAGTTGGAATCATCCCGATATGCCATGGGATAACACTAAGTTATGGTTGGCGCAAATAAATCTTGATGGTTCTTTGGGCGAAATTAAATGTATTGCTGGTGGAAATAACGAGTCTGTTTGCGAACCAAAATGGTCGCCACAAGGAAAGTTATATTTTTCTAGCGATCGAACGGGTTGGTGGAATCTTCATTGCTACGATTCCAATGGAGCGATTGCACTCGTCTATGAAATGGAAGCTGAATTTGCTTATCCTCATTGGGTATTCGGTTTATCTAACTACGATTTTGTTTCAGAATCGCAAATTATCTGTAGTTATACCCAAAATGGTAGCTGGCATTTAGCTAATTTGGACGTACAGAAAAAACAGCTAGATAAAATCGACCTTCCCTACACAGATATTTCTAGTCTTCACGTAGAAAACGATATTCTTGTTTGCATCGCAGGTTCTCCCACCGAACCAACTGCGGCGATCGCGATGAATTTAAAAACTAAAGAAATTGAAATTTTAAAGCGATCGAGTAACTTAGAAATAGATCCAGCTTATCTTTCTCAACCTGTCGCGATCGCCTTCCCCACAGAAAACAATTTAACTGCTTACGCTTGGTACTATCCCCCGCAAAACAAGGATTACAAAGCACCAGTAGGAGAATTACCACCTTTACTAGTTAAAAGTCACGGCGGACCAACAGCAGCAGCTTCTACTAATTTTAATCTTAAAGTACAATATTGGACTAGTCGCGGTTTTGGCTATTTAGATGTTAATTATGGCGGTAGTACTGGTTACGGTCGCACCTATCGACAAAGATTAGAGAATAATTGGGGTATTGTTGACGTTGACGATTGCGTTAATGCTGCCAAATATCTAGTCGATCGAGGTCGAGCAGATGCTGAGAGATTAGCTATTTCTGGCGGTAGTGCGGGAGGTTATACAACTTTAGCAGCACTAACTTTTCGCGATACTTTTAAAGCGGGAGCTAGTTATTATGGAGTTAGCGATTTAGAAGCTTTGGTCAGAGATACTCATAAATTTGAAGCTCGTTATTTAGATAAATTAGTTGGTGTTTATCCAGCAGAAAAAACTATTTACGAACAGCGATCTCCCATACATTTTACCGATCGCCTTGCTTGTCCCGTCGTATTCTTCCAAGGATTAGAAGATAAAGTCGTACCTCCCAACCAAGCAGAAATGATGGTAGCAGCGATCGAAGCTAAAGGATTGCCCGTTGCTTACGTTCCTTTTGCAGAAGAACAACACGGTTTTCGTCGCGCCGAAAATATCAAACGCGCTTTAGATGGAGAGTTTTATTTTTACTCTCGCATCTTTGGTTTCGAACCAGCAGAGGCGATCGAACCATTAGAGATTATTAATTTATAGGGCATCGGGCAATGGGCATCGGGCATCGGGCATCGGGCATCGGACAAAGATTGACCTCCGCCCACTGTTAAGGAATTCGCTGTATAACTATAGCGCTAGATATTTTTGTACTTATTCATGGAAAATCTATTGCGTTTGTAAAACTCTAACTATAGCGCTAGATATTCTTGTACTCATTCACGGAAAATCTATTGCGTTTGTAAAACGGTAACTATAGCGCTAGATATTTTTGTACTCATTCATGGAAAATCTATTGCGTTTGTAAAACTCTAACTATAGCGCTAGATATTCTTGTACTCATTCACGGAAAATCTATTGCGTTTGTAAAACTCTAACTATAGCGCTAGATATTTTTGTACTCATTCACGGAAAATCTATTGCGTTTGTAAAACGGTAACTATAGCGCTAGATATTTTTGTACTCATTCACGGAAAATCTATTGCGTTTGTAAAACGGTAACTATAGCGCTAGATATTCTTGTACTCATTCACGGAAAATCTATTGCGTTTGTAAAACGATAACTATAGCGCTAGATATTTTTGTACTTATTCATGGAAAATCTATTGCGTTTGTAAAACGATAACTATAGCGCTAGATATTTTTGTACTAGTTATCTAAGAATTTGCTGCGATCGTAAAACGGTAACTATAGCGCTAGATATTTTTGTACTCATTCATGGAAAATCTATTGCGATTGCGTAGCACTCCCTACGGGAGATCGTAAAACGGTAACTATAGCGCTAGATATTTTTGTACTCATTCATGGAAAATCTATTGCGATTGCGTAGCACTCCCTACGGGAGATCGTAAAACTCTAACTATAGCGCTAGATATTTTTGTACTCATTCATGGAAAATCTATTGCGTTTGTAAAACGATAACTATAGCGCTAGATATTTTTGTACTCATTCATGGAAAATCTATTGCGTTTGTAAAACGATAACTATAGCGCTAGATATTTTTGTACTTATTCATGGAAAATCTATTGCGTTTGTAAAACTCTAACTATAGCGCTAGATATTTTTGTACTAGTTATCTAAGAATTTGCTGCGATCGTAAAACGGTAACTATAGCGCTAGATATTTTTGTACTGATTCATGGAAAATCTATTGCGTTTGTAAAACGATAACTATAGCGCTAGATATTTTTGTACTCATTCACGGAAAATCTATTGCGCTGGTAAAACGATAACTATAGCGCTAGATATTTTTGTACTCATTCATGGAAAATCTATTGCGTTTGTAAAACGATAACTATAGCGCTAGATATTTTTGTACTTATTCATGAAAAATCTATTGCGCTCGAAAAACTCTAACTATAGCGCTAGATATTTTTGTACTGATTCACCGATCTATTACGCAAGGTTAGAAATTAAAAGCAGCAACAAAAAAAGCGACTCAAGATTTTTCTAAACCTACTAACATTCGCTGCAAGATCTTTTGGAAAAGTTTTACTTCATTGTCGTCTATATGACAGGCAAAGTATTCGGCAATCCCCTCAGCATAGACAATCCACATTTGTTGTTGTATCTCTAATCCTGCTTCGGTAATTACTGCAAAAGTGCCTCGGCGATCGTTCGGGCAGGGTTCTCGACGAAGAAGTCCAGCTTTTTCTAAGCGATCGACCAAACGAGTTAAGTTACTGCGACTCAGCAACACTTTTTCTGCCAGTTCGCTCAAGCGCAGACGATTTTCTGGCGCTTCTTTGAGCGTTAAAAGTAGATCGTACCATTCCATTGGTGGTAGTTTCGCCGCAGAGAACTTTTCCTCGATGCGATCGAGTAGTCTGACATTGACGGTGATAAACATCCGCCAGACAGAATTACGTAGATTGTCTAGTTTGGGTTTAGCGCTCATAGACTATAAAAAAAAAATAATTGCAATTGCAACTATTTTTTGATACATTCAATTTAGTTGCAATTGCAATTATATCAAATGCAACAGTTTTGGGTATTAAAACTATGGTTGCCAAAATTCCTAGTACTACCTGGAGAAAAGCTTTGAACGTTATTAGATATTCGCCAAACAGGTTAGGATTGATTGCGATCGTCTTGACAGTTGTTTTTTGGGCGATCGCTGCCAATGTCGCTAACAGCCTTTTTTTAAAAGGAGTAAAGCCGTTAGAGTTAGCGGGAGCAAGTGCGACGATCGCCACCTTTGGACTTGCCATTCTCGATAGTTTCTTTGGACGTTTCCATGCCCAAGCTATGAGTCGCCAACAGTTTGTTTTAGGGTTGATTTTAGTAGGGTTAGTGGGTGCAGATTACATTGCCATTCAACAATTACCAGTTGCCATAGCGATCGTACTTTTGTTTACAGCGCCGATTTTGGTAGTTCTTTGGACTGCTTTAACTTCCAAACGAATTCCCGATCGCTCGGTGCTAATTGCCTTAATGTTGTCAGTTGTGGGTGTAATTCTCGTTTCCAACTTGTTTGTTGAAGAATTTGGACGCATCAACTGGTTTGGGTTAGTAATTGGTTTATCGACAGCCATCTTGTTTGCTGCCTATATTTTGCTCAACGAGAGCATGAGTTCGACTAACGAACCGATTGGTGTAATGTTAAAAACCTATGCGGTTGCCAGTCTGGTTTGGATAGCTTACCAAGTTACTCAAGGAATGCCTTGGATTTTGCTGTCGCCTGAAAACTTTCCAAAATTATTATTTGTCGGTATGGGGGGGAATTTGTTGCCTTATTTACTGTTTTTTTGGAGCATTCAACGAGTTCGATCGCAACAAGCTGCCATTACTGCCACTTTAGAACCCTTAATTGCTAGCGTGCTGGCATGGATTTGGTTCGGTCAAACTCTCAATTGGCTGCAACTTATGGGCGGAATTCTTATTATTGCTGCAATTTCTTGGATGCAGTTACAAACCACGAACTCAGACTCATCCGAACATTTCTAACAACTATGTTCAGTTCGATTTACTCTTTACATTTAAAGGTGTTTATATGATTCAAATCCTACACATCGATACCAGTCCGCGCAGCGAAAATTCTCATTCGCGCAAGCTTGCTCGAGATTTTATTAATGAATGGAAGATCGATCGCGGCGATGGGATCGTTACAAAGCGAGACTTAGCCTTAAACCCAGTTCCTTATCTCGATGAGACTTGGGTTAAAGCTAAATTTACTTCGCCCGATCGCTATACGCCCGAACTAGCTGCTGCTATTGAGCTTTCCGATCGCCTGATTGAGGAATTTTTAGCTGTAAATTGCTACGTTCTTTCCGTTCCCATGTACAATTTCAGCATTCCTGCCGTTCTCAAATCCTACATCGACCATATAGTTCGACCCAAACGCACATTTGTTAT
>JBOFLQ010000086.1:0-59426 GCA_051657945.1 Xenococcaceae cyanobacterium
GCCCTCTTTTCTTGGCTGTTACCTTCTGCCTTCTGCCCTCTGCCCTCTTTTCTTGGCTGTTACCTTCTGCCTTCTGCCCTCTGCCCTCTGCCCTCTTTTTAAGGAAGATTTTTCCAAGCTTGAGTAACAATATTACTCAACCAACGCCTTTGAACACGATCGAGCAAATTATCATCTTCCAGTAACTGGGCGGTTAACTCTTCTAAAGATAAACCTTGAGAACGGGCAATTTTAATCGTACCAGCTATTGCGGCGGCGATCGATTCCACATTAACAGGTTTATTTCGCAAAGCAAGGATTTCTTCAGGAGTGCCTGGAATGGGATAATTCATTGTAGATAGATATTTAGAACTAATAAAATTTACAGATACAATTACTTGGGTTAAGTTTTGTTAACCCATTTTAATAATTGAGTAATCGGAATTCTAAGGTATTTTGACCTAATTCGAGCAAATCTTTGTCATAACTTCAAAATTATCCAATAGGCGATCGCACTCAGATGAAAGAAATCCTTTATATAGAAATTCCTACACCCAATACGGCTAACGTTTGTAACTGGTTACAACAGGAATGGCAAGTTGAGAACAAGCAGAAAATGCTCACTCCTGATGGTATTCGCCTAAAAATCGCTACAGAAACCGAATTATCGATATTTATCTGGTCTTTACAACGCACTACTTATCTTAAAATTTTTCTTTGGGGAGAACAACTTGCTGCGGTTAGCAAAATTAAAAACAATTTAGTTAAAGCGATCGCCAAAAAATTTCCATTACAATATCCCGCACCACCAGAAATCGATCTGTCTCAACAATCAATTTTTGAAGCTTTAAAACCCTATTATCCCCAAACTGTCAGTTTCTTCCAAAAAATGCCGATGGGAGAAAACGATCTCAAGCGCGTCTATTGGTGGGAAAAACGCTGGCGTGAGAGTGTCAAAAATCCACAGCAACCAAAACAGGTGGTGTTTAAGAAGTCAGATGTAGAGACAAGGCGCGTCAAATCTGAGGTTACCGAGGCGGGAAAATCTGAGGTTTCCTCAGATTTGCTCACCCGCCGTTCAGATTTGCCTTGGCGCGCCGCGCGACATGTCGCGTCTCTACAGGAATTAGGGGTAAAAAGTCAATACGATTTAATCTATATCGGTGGTGCTTTGGGATCGATACATGCGGCGGTAATGGCGAAATTGGGTTATCGCGTTTTGCTGGTGGAAAGATTGGCGTTTGGAAGAATGAATCGGGAGTGGAATATTTCTCGATCGGAATTTCAAAGTTTAATCGATTTGGGTTTATTTACAACCGAAGAATTTGAAAGCATTATTGCTAGAGAATACAAAGACGGATTCAGCAAATTTTTCGATGGCAATAATCCACCGCATCTTAAAGCAGCAGTTTTACACACACCAACAGTATTAAATATCGCGATCGACACCTCCAAGTTACTCAAGTTATGCGGTGAAAAGTTACGCGATGCGGGTGGAGAAATTTGGGATGAAACTGAATTTATTCGTGCCGATATTTCTTCAGAAGAAGTAATCGTTCAATTAGCACACTTACCAACAGGAGAGTTAAAAAACGCAAGCGCACGCTTATTAATCGATGCCATGGGTACTGCATCCCCGATCGCGTGGCAATTAAATGGAGGTCGAACTTTCGACAGCGTTTGCCCGACAGTGGGTGCAGTGGTAGAAGGTTTTGCGCCATCGGTATGGGATGCAACTTATGGAGACGTTTTAAATTCTCACGGAGATATTTCCCGTGGAAGACAATTAATTTGGGAGTTATTTCCTGCTGAGGGAGATGAGTTAACTATTTATTTATTCCACTATCATGAAGTTCATCCCGATAACCCTGGTTCGTTACTAGAGATGTACGAAGATTTCTTCAGTATCCTACCAGAGTATCGACGCTGCGAAATGGAGAAATTAACTTGGAAAAAAGCGACCTTTGGTTATATTCCAGGGCATTTTAGTACCAGTAGCAGCGATCGCAGTGTGGCATTCGATCGACTTTTGGCGATCGGTGACGCTGCTTCTTTACAATCTCCTCTAGTTTTTACTGGTTTTGGTTCGCTAGTACGCAATCTATCTCGTTTAACTACTCTTCTAAATACTGCTCTCCAACATGATTTATTACAAGCCGAACATTTAAACCAAATTCGCGCCTATCAAAGTAATGTTGCAGTAACGTGGATGTTTTCTAAAGGAATGATGGTACCAACGTGGAAAACACTTCCGCCACAGCGAATCAATTCCATGTTAAATACTTTTTTTGGACTTCTTGCCAACGAACCGCAAGAAGTAGCTGATACTTTTATTAAAGACCGTTTTGATTGGTTAACTTTCAATCGATTAGCACTCAAAGCTGCCAGACAAAACCCTGCTTTAATTCCCTGGATTTGGGAAATGGCAGGTAGTCGAGATTTGTTGCGTTGGTTGGGAGCTTATTTTGAGTTTACTATTGATTCTGCCAAAAATTCTTTATTAAAAAGATGGTTTCCCAATTGGTTGAAGCGATCGCAACCTTGGTTAGAAAAACGCTATCCTATTTTGTGGTTGAAGTTATTGAGTTTGAAATACAGTCTCGGTTGAAAATGTTTCAACGACCTGCGGTAGAGGGAACAGGGAACAGGGAACAGGCAACGGGCAACGGGCAACGGGCAACGGGCAACGGGCAAAAGTAGCAAGTAGTAAGTAAATATTGGCTGTTAACTCATTACTCATTACTCAATGACGAGTTACTCATTACTCCCTATTCCCTATTCCCTATTCCCTTTTATTAATCTATATCTATATTTTTTGGTTGAGTAGAATTAAATTGCCCTACTCGATCGCCCGAATTTTTATGTTTCGATTTTTCTTCATAAAAACGACTGGCAGTAGATCCCAAAGTATAAAGCATTAGCGCATTAGTAGAAGCACCTACTACTGCACCTACACCAGGAAGTATTTCAGCAAAACTCAATCCAGTTTTGAGAGCATTTCTACTCAAAGAAAGACCAAAAATCCCTAAAACTTCACCGCGACGGGTTGAATCTTGTAAATCTAAATCGTAAGCTGCGGCAATTTCATAAACCATTTCTGCTTGTAGTTTGGCAGTTGCTACCAATTCAATCCCAAACAAAGCCGCCGCCACTGGTGGAATGATATTTGCTACCAATCCCAATCTACCAGCTTGCCATGCTTTTTCGACAATCAAACGATGAGCGATTTGAGTGTTTGTTTCTTGAGGGTATTGACGTTTCAAGCGATCGACATTTATTTTTACTTTCTCGACATCTACTTTGCCAATAATTGACATTAACCAGTCAGCACCTGGAAATTTGCTCACAAGTTTGACGAGAGGATTTTCTTCTAACGATTCGATCGCACGTCCCGTTTGCTCTGTAGTTTTTTCCAGAAAATCGTGCGTTCCTTTTGCGGTAACTGTAGCAACTCGATTGCTGGTTTGAATCGCTTCTTTAGTAGCTTGAGTAGTTGCGTCGGCGATCGTTTCCGTAAGGACGGTTACAGCATTAAAAAAAGTTTTGCTAAATCGTTCTGATTCTTTCATATTATTTCCTAATTTTATATTTATGTAGAGACGCGAAATTTCGCGTCTCTACTCCTATGTTTCGCGTCTGTACTCCTAATACTATTTTTCTTCAGGATTAAGCTGCATCATTTTCCAAGTGGTGTAAGTACCGATCGGACCCCATAATAGATATGGAACGAGCAATAAAGCTGCCCAAATTGAAATGGGAAGAACTATTATTGTCAGCAACAAACCAATTACAAAACCGATCGCGCCGACATTAGTACCAGCTTTGAGACTACGGAGTTTGGACATCGCTGGATTATAAGCGACGATCGCTATTTCTAATAATAAATACAAGCCCATTAAAAGCCAGGTGTTGATACTACCCGGATCTCTTTCCCAAACTATATAAGCAGACCAAGCCCCGCAAATAAAAATAACAATCCAAATTATCGGAATTGCGCCTTCAAAAGTCAGCCATTTAGGACGGCGCAATCTTTTAAACCAACGGATATCTTCTGAGGAGAGCAAATTAGCACTCATCGCCACTATAAATGTAACAGCACCGATCGCCAACCAAGAAGGAATATCGATCATTATCTAAATAAAAATATTAAAAAAAAAAGATAGGGAGAATTTGAAGAAAACTTCATCATCTCCCTATTTACGATGGGATCTGAGGTGCGCAAGAATTCAAGATTTCAAATTCTTCATTTACTAGTTTGCTGAAATAAGGGTTCGATCGGTTCTTCCTAAAGATAGAAAAATACATCTATCTGACAAAAGATGCGATCGAACGTCTTTATCGCTATGTTGAGAAAGAGTCTATACCTAAATGAGTAAATTATAGTGGATGTCATCTTAGAGCGAGCCGAACAACTCAAACAAGATTCAATTGATTTTGTCTACGACGCAGAAGGAGAATTAGCAGTTGCTTTTGAAAAATATATAGCCGATCGCGGCAGTAGAGAAACTCAAGATATCAGACAGCAAAATTTACTCATCGATACTTTCTTACTAGAAGGAAAAGTTGGCGACAAAACTCCCTTAAAGCTATTTTTAGAAGAGCAATCCAATCTTACGCCAAGCGATCGCGCTTTACTCGATAACTGGCAACATAGTTTTATTGGTTTATTCGAGATCGTCGAGTTGTTTCCTGGTGGCATGGAATTGATGAATTGGCTGACTTCCAAAAACTACAGAGTCGTCTCATTCGATCGCCATGTCGGATACGAAAGCGAAAAATGGCAAGTTGGAGACATTCTTATCACCAGAATTTCACCGATTTCTGTGCGATCGAATGAATGGATGTTTTTGAGCGATCTTCTTAGAAAGGGTAAATTGAGCAAACCCAAATTAGCTGTTGCCATTGGTGAATTCAAAAAAAACTATCCACAGCATCTTTACAGCGATGCGCCAGAATTACTCGAACAAGCTTGGGAATCTGTAGCGCAATATCATCACGAATTTGTTGATTTTTTTGGAGAAGATCGCGTTACACTTCCTGGATATCAACTCAATCAAAAAATTAACGAACTTCAGTCGTTAATGAGTAAAAAACGCTTTGCAGATGCGGGAATTGACGATTCTAAATCTGTTCGAGAAATTTTACAAGAATCTGGTGCAGATGAAGAAGAAATTAAAGCAGCAACAAGCGAATTGGGTGCGGACTCGGAATTAGTAGCTAAAGCTATTAACAGCAATGCCAAAATTTCGATGACAATGCCCAAAATAAATTTACCAGACGAAATTAAAAAGGCTCAAAGTGTTACGAGTTTTTCTCATCCTCGTTGGGGTCAAATGTTGTTGCCAACCTACACTAAATTTCAAACAATGCTGGCAACTGAAGATGTTAAAACCTTTCCCAATTACGATTTATTGGTTCGCAAATACCTTGAAGATCCACAAATAAATTATTTCGTTTGGCAACAGTTACAGCAGGAATACCCCACTCAATTAGAAAAAGTTTTGCAACTAGTTTTAAATCGTCCCGAAATATCTTTGCCAAACAACCTAGAAAATATAATGCGGGAATTTAAAAAACCCCTACAACCAGAATTACCAGAAATAGCTAGTGTACCCCAACATTTACACGATTTGTTTGAAGAAGCTCTCAAACAAGTCAACAAATCAAAAGCTAAAGATAAAAAAGTCGCTAAGAATACCAAAGGTTTTGGGCAGCGATCTTAAATTATATGTAGGAACGTTTTATGAAACGTTCCTATATAGAAAGGTTTCTACATCGAACATTTTAGGTAGCACGACGAGCGATTAAACCCCAAATGAAAATTAGGATAATAGCACCGAGAACGGCAAAAAATATACTGCCAAGGCTTAATGCCCCAGCCGATGCCGCTGCCGCCGAACCACTTCCCAGCAACGTTTGACCTAGATAACCACCGACTAAAGCACCTAAAATTCCTAAAATGATAGTGGCAACAATCCCACCACCTTGATTTCCTGGATAAATAAGTTTTGCGATCGCCCCTGCTATTAATCCTAAAACGATCCAAGCAATGATACCCATTTGTTTTCTCCTAAAATTATTTTATTAAAAATAAATCACGATTACATGTTAGCTATTTAGGCAATTGATTTTCTTCTATCAAAAGTAATAATAAAAAGTTAGCGTAAAAACATTTCATGAAACGTCATGACAAAAAGTCATGCTAAATCTAAATTACAAGACAAAAGCAATCATTAAAAACATAAAAAATAAAAACAATTGAATATATAAAAAAAGAACGTATCATTATTTAAATAATACGCTCTAAACAACTAGGAAAGCTCGATTATTGTCGATAAATTAACGATTTTAAAAACTACGATCGCTATTTTAGTTTTTCACATCTTCTTTAATGTCTTTAGCTGTACCTCTGATAGCCGAGCTAGCATTATATAGTTTTGGATTACCTTCTTGGATATTTTGTTGTGTTTTAAGGTTTTTTTGCTGAATTTCGCCTGGGTTTTGCTGGCTTTCGAGAGTTTTTAAGTTATTTTTAGTCGAATCAAAGTTTTCTTCTATTTTGCCTTTAATTTTATCGACAGGATTGTCCATACTTATAACTCGATCGCTTGCATTACTATTTAAAATTGCCGCATTAGCAGCAGGAATATTTGCAGTAAATACTTGCAACCAAACTAACGAACCTACAGCGAGCGTACAGCTAATTAATAATATTTTCTGTCCGTAAGATACAATTTTGTTTAGTGAATTCAAGTTTTTCATTTCGATTATCTCCAGCTTAATTACAAATTTATTTAAGCAATTTGTTTGTTTACTTACTATCTTTAGATAAATTCGTCAGCTCGGGAATCACCCTAAAGTTAGGCTGTATTTTTTAAATATTTAATAAAAAATCTATCCTTTAATAGAAGAGACTAAATATAAACACGCTTTTACTTTTTAGACATCCTCTCATAAAATGCAAATAAAAAAGGGAATAGGGAATAAGAAACAATGCAGCTACAACTAAGTTCCGCGTCACTATAAAATGAGGATCTGTACTAAAAACTTAGATTTATCTTCTTCCTTCTGCCACGGCGCAATGCAATTCTGAGATTTCCTCAGAATCCGCGCCTCCTCCGTCCTCTGCCTTCAGTACTATGATTTCTATTAACGAAAAATTAAAAAATTTATTTAGCAAAGCCTTGGTTGTATCTTTTGGCGATGAATTTGCAGATATCGATCCTTTGGTAGTACCTGCAACTAATCCCAAATTTGGCGATTATCAAGCTAATGTCGCTTTACCTTTAGCAAAAAAATTAGGTCAACAACCACGCGCGATCGCGCAGCAAATTATCGATCGCTTAGAGGTTAACGAAATTTGCGAAACTCCACAAATCGCTGGCCCTGGATTCATTAACCTTACCATCAAACCAAATTATTTAGAAACGCAACTTAGCGCCATTCAAACCGATTCTCGTTTGGGTATCGATCGAGTCAAGCAACCCCAAAAAATTATCGTTGATTTTTCCAGTCCCAATATCGCTAAAGAAATGCATGTCGGACACTTGCGATCGACGATTATTGGAGATTGTATCGCCAATATTCTAGAATTTGAAGGTCATGACGTTTTGCGTCTCAATCACGTTGGCGATTGGGGAACACAATTTGGGATGTTAATCGCCTATCTCAGAGAAGCTTATCCAGATGCTTTAACCACAGCAGATGCTTTAGATATTGGCGATCTAGTTTCTTTCTATAAAAAAGCAAAGATTCGCTTTGATGAAGACGAAGAATTTAAAGAAATCGCTAGAAATGAAGTAGTTAAATTACAAGCTGGTGCAGAAGATAGCCTTCACGCTTGGCAATTACTTTGCGAGCAATCTCGTCGCGAATTTCAAGTTATTTATAACTTATTAGATATTAAATTAACCGAAAGAGGCGAATCTTTTTACAACCCTCTACTGCAAACAGTTGTAGAAGATCTAGAAAAAACAGGTTTGCTAGAAGAAAGTGAAGGTGCAAAATGCGTATTTCTGGAAGGATTTACCAACAAAGATGGTGCGCCTTTACCTTTAATCGTGCAAAAATCTGATGGTGGTTATAACTATGCAACTACAGATTTAGCTGCATTAAGATATCGACTGCAACAAGACAGTGCAAACAGAATTATTTATGTTACCGATGCAGGACAAGCAAATCATTTTTCTAGTGTTTTTCAAGTAGCAAAACGCGCTGGTTGGTTACCAGAAAATATAGAAATAGTTCACGTTCCTTTTGGTTTAGTTTTAGGAAAAGATGGTAAAAAATTAAAAACTCGTTCCGGGGAAACAGTTAAATTAAAAGACTTATTAGATGAAGCAATAATTCGAGTACGTGAAGATTTAGAAAAGAGATTGGCTGAAGACGGTAGAGAGGAAACTGAAGAGTTTAAAGATAATGTTTCTAAAGTAGTGGGATTGAGTTCGGTTAAATATGCAGATTTAAGTCAAAATCGCACTAGTAATTATATTTTTGATTACGACAAAATGCTTGCTCTCAAAGGTAACACTGCGCCTTATATGCTTTATGCTTATGTCAGAGTTCAAGGAATTAGTCGAGAAGGCAATATCGATCTCGAACATTTAGATGCAAACGCCAAAGTTTTGCTCGACGAAGAAGCAGAATTAATATTAGCAAAACATATTTTGCAGTTGAGCGAAATTCTCAAAGAAGTCGAACAAGATTTACTACCAAATCGCATCTGTGATTATTTATACGAATTAAGCAAAAAATACAATCAATTTTACGAACAATGTCCCGTACTAAAAGCAGAAGAATCAATTAGAACTTCTAGATTAATTTTGTCCGATTTAACTGCGCGTACTCTTAAGTTAGGATTATCTCTGCTAGGAATTTCAGTTTTAGATCGAATGTAATTTTAATAGGGAATATGGTTCGCTTTGTAAAGTAGCAAGTAGCAAGTAGCAAGTAGCAAGTTTTTACTCATTACTCATTACTCATTACTTATTACTCAAAGAAAGCCCTCTGCCCTCTGCCTTCATCACGGTAAAACCGTTAAGCCTCCGCGACAAGAAATTTGACCCGATCGCAAGTCTAATTCCTCCAATACTACTTCCTCACCTAGATCGATTTCATAGCGATCGAGACTGGTTGTCAGTAATTCGGGATCGACGAAGATTTGCAAGGGATAAAAAGTTAAAGTATGACTGTCACTTAAATACAACCCTGTATTAATCGTCAGAGGATGCTCTTTACCATCTCGATCGACCATTTTACCAAGCAGACTGACAAACTCTTGTTTAAGCTCAATTTTGACCCAAATAAGTTGATAATTTTGTAACAGGGCGATCGAGTTTTTTACCCCGTTGGCTTCTAGTAAGATTGCTAAAAACTCATCCAAACCTTGAGTTAGCAAAGCAGAAGACAAAGAAGCTTGTAAGTCGTCTTCTTGCAAACAGAAATCTCCTGCGATCGGTACTGGCTCTAAAAGTTGTAACGGCTTACCCTTGACAATCTGCGGAAGATTGACGCGAATATTTTCTCCCGTCACTTGCACTCTTCGCAAATGAATGCCTTGATAAACTGCGTAATTACTCTTGAGGTAAACGCTAGGAATGTAACCCTTGAGTATTTGGCGATCGCCGCCAGTAATTTCAATCTTTAATTCTTCAGCGCGATCGACTTGTGTCCGCAAGAATAATTTAATTGCACCAGAAAGTACTTTGCTAATCATAATTGGTAGGTTTCTAACCCCATAGTTGGCGCTATAACTTTAAAACTTAAGATTTTCCGTCTACTTCTAGTAACAGTTGTTACTAAGTTGTAATTTTATATTGACTGGGGTTTATATTTTGCTTCATTTGTGGGAACTATCTGAGTGTATTTTCCTAGACCAACGATAACGATTATTCTGAAAAATATATGCGTTTTCCGATCTTGGGAGTAAAGCCGAATGGCTCAGAGAGTTCAAAAAATCTTATCGCAGTGGGGGATTGCTTCGCGCCGTCAGGCTGAACAAATGATTCTCGAAGGACGAGTAAAGTTGAACGGCGCGAAGGTGCATTTAGGAGATAAAGCAGACATAAACACAGATAGGCTAGAAGTCGATGGCATAGAAGTAAAAGTTTCTCATCGTCCTCAACTAGTTTACATTTTGTTGAATAAACCTGCGGGTTACGTTTCCACTTGTTCCGATCCTCAAAATCGACCTACCGTGCTTGACTTACTACCTGCTAAACTAAAACAAGGACAAGGTATACATCCAGTCGGAAGACTAGACGCAGATTCCACTGGCGCTCTACTGCTAACTAACGACGGCGAATTAACACTCAACCTCACTCATCCTCGATACCATTTACCAAAAACCTATCAGGTATTGCTTAACGCTCACCCATCAGAATCTGTTTTGCAGAAATGGCGCACGGGCATCATGTTATTTGGCAAAAAAACTCTGCCAGCCAGAGTAAAAGTTATCGAACGTAGACAACAACAAACTCTTTTAGAAATAGTTTTAAAAGAAGGAAGAAATCGCCAAATTCGTAAAGTTGCAGAACAACTTGGTTTTGAAGTTATCGAACTACATCGAATTGCGATCGGTTCGATTCAACTTCAGCCGCAAGGACAACCAAAATTACCTTTTGGTAATTATCGATTGTTAACAGATTCAGAAATTCGTCACTTAAAACAACAATCTACTCCCCAGTTCAACAAATTAGCGGCACCCATCTAGGAGCATAATTCATGGCAGAGCCTAACCTCAATTCCCAGCAGAAACAATTACAAAAATTACAAGAAATTGGCTCTCTTTTATACCAAATTCGGCAAGAAAAACGCATAACGATCGAAGCAATTTCAGCACAAACTTTTATTCAAGCAAGATTGCTTAGAGCGATCGAGCAAGGACAGTTGGAAGAATTGCCAGAACCGGTTTACATTAGAGAATTCATCAAAAAATTCGCTCTTGCTCTCGGTCAAGATGGATCGAAGTTTGCTAAAGAGTTTGATTTAAATGTTGCTCCAGAAGCACTTCCCCCTCAAGTCAAACAACAACTTGTTAACTCTCAAACATCTCAAAAATTACCATCTCTTCCATCGTTCCAGTTTGGCTTACCTTTTCAATTACGCCCGTATCATTTATATATTTTTTATATTCTCCTGATCGTCATGTCGGTGAAATTTTTGGCTAACTTAGTCGAACCATCGAGTTTACAGGCGAATAGAGAACAAGATCCAGAAGAATTATTAACACAATCTTCTTTTTCAACGACTAGTCCAGTCGTTCAATCTCCTCAATCAGTGACAATATCTCAACCAATTAACGATCGAGCAACTAAATTGGTTGTGGTGGATGTTAATGTCAAGGATCGATGCTGGGTTAGGGTAATGGTAGACGGTAAGAAAGATTTTGAAGGCTTTCTCGATGGTGGTACTCGTAAAACTTGGACTGCTAACGAACAACTCACTATTCGCGCTGGTAACGCAGGGGGTGTGTTTGTGACGCTTAAAGATAAAAATGAGTCCAAACAGCTAGGAAAACCCGGACAGGTAGAAGAAGTAACATACAAGGCAGATGCTCAATTGGAAAATAGGGAGTAGGGAAGTCAAAAGTCGTAGAGACGCGAAATTTCGCGTCTGTACAAAAGTCAAAAGTAATGACCTTATTATTTATCCCTAACTCCTTTTTGAGCTATTTTTAACCGATATGAAATTAATCTTGCTGCGAATTTTATTTATATCCCAGCGAGTTAATTTAGCTAATGTTTGTGCTTCTTTTTCTTGTCTTTGTTTGGTGGAGTTGCGATAGCTTTTAGCAGCATTGCAACTCATTTCTCCCGTGTAGGGATGCTTGATGAGATAACGTCCCTGAAATAAGTTGCGATCGCTCGTTTCTTGAAAATTTAAGTCTTCGGGAAAGCGATCGCGTGTATAGCGTAAGTGCAAGCGCGTGATGAAGACATTAGAAAATTCGTTTGGTTTTTGCCAAAATACGCCAGCGCTTTTCAATTCTTCTGAATTTAAAGGTTCGCTAGAACAAGGATCGCAGTTTCTCATATCCCATGCGTATTCGACGAAAGCAACTTTTTTGTTTTCTTTTTCGTAAGCAGTTTGAAACATTGTTTTATAAAAATCACCGAATTCATCTTTGATATATTCGGGAATATCGACATTGGAAGGCACTTTGACGGCGCGGTAGTTGGTAAGTTGAATTTGACCTTTGGGAGATAACAAATAAACAATTAAATCTTGTTCGTTTTGTGCGTTAATTGTTCCTAAGCGAATTGGTAGCATAAACTTGGGAGACTCAAAAGCTATTTGGAGAGGACGCAAAGATTGAAAACCTTTGCTGTCAAATTCTTTGAGATTGACTTTAGCAACGAAGAATTTGAGATTTTGACGAATGTATGGCGTTAATAATTTACTCGCACCTTTGGGCATTTTATAACCATTTTGGTTCAACCAAGTTTGCAAACCATTCGATTCTTTGGCGCTAAGAATTAAAATATCGTATTCGCCAACGCTGAATTTTTCTTCGATAGTTACACCTAAAGTGCTACTATCCTTCTCGATGTTTTGTATACCTCTTTCTGAGAAAGGCGCAGATGCTATAGATTCAGAAGACCTAACGTCGTCGCAGGGATTGGCATCGAAATATTCGACTAATCTGGGTGCGCTAAATGCATCCAATCTTTCAATAATTTTTCGATCGCCGACGTGAACTTGTTCTTTTTTTAAGACGACGGGAACGGGTACTACTAAGGCAAAATCTTTTACTTCTCCTTGATAGTCATTTGCCATGGTTAAAACGCTACGCCTACCATTTCTAGCAATAACTACTTGAGACGCTTGATTGTATAAATTAGTATCGGCTTTGGCTACGTAAAATCCACAAAAAGCTAAGGCTGGTTTAGCGATCGAAAACGTAATAAGTATAGCGATCGCGATTGATAACAACGAACGAAATATTTTCATTTTGAATGGAGAATAGATAACAGGCATTCTTGCAATAGCAATAAGTCACTCAGCTAGATGGAAAGATTTTTGAGTGTTTTTCCAATTAAATCTGGGAGCATTCCAAGTTGAATCTAGAAAAATTGTCAGTGGTGACATGAGAAATAATGCCCAAAACATTGCTGTCGGTAAGTAAAAGTAATCGCGCAAAATAAAAGTGAGAAAAGCGATCGCGATCGACCAAATTAATCGACTCATAAAAGCATTGGGAATTGAACGGGGATCGGTAATCATAAAGAAGGCAAATAATAACAAACTACCGCTGGTAAATTGATGCTGCCATACGTCCCAAGTCGAACCTAAATAAAGACTGCGTATTCCCTCTAATCCTGCATAAGTTACTAGAAAAGCGATCGATGTTTCCCAACGACCTACTTTATTTAAAATTGTTCCTCCCGTACATAAAAATAAGCCCAACAGCCACCAATCTGTTCCCCATTGTCCTGGGGAAACCCAAGCATCATTTGTAATTATTAAAACTGAGATAATACCAAAGTTAGCAGGATTGAAAAAATGTTTGTTTGTACGAAATATAAATTTACTGGTAATTGCCAAACAAGCAGCGATCGCAGTTGTTTTCCAATCATTTGCTCTCAATAACAAGCAAAGTCCCAAACTAGTAATTAAAGCGCTACGACAAAAATCAAATAAATTCGGAATGCTTCTTTCAAAAGGCATGTATTCTTGCTGTTTCTCGGATGGGAAAAGTATCGAACACAATATTTGCGTTCCCAAACTAGCAGCGATCGTTGCTAAAATTAAATGAGGTTGCAAACTCCAATCTCTTGTAGCAATTCCCAAACCTAGAAACAAAGATAGAAAAAGTATTTGATAATCACGACTATCTTTAAAAAGCATAATATTTCCGTTAACTTTTACGAGTTAGCAATTAGTATTGAATGGGCGATCGCTCAGTAGTTACATCGTTACATTTCTTGTAACTAAAAATTTCGATCGTACCCTAACAATATTTTTACCAATATCATTGAAGGAGTAAACGAAATTATAAATCACTAATAATGAAACAACTTAAACTAAACTCCAAAAATATTCATTGGAAAATCATTAGTGCAATTTATTTTTTGTTTTTGTCAATAATTCTTGTACTTGCTTATACTGGTAAACTTCCATCTCAATTAGTCAAAATTCCTTGTTACGATACTTTTTTACATTTTATTCTTTATGGTATTGCAACTTATCTAGGTCATCGCGCTCTACAAAAACGTCAGTTAAAATTAAAATCAATTTCGCTTCCTTTGTGGCCTTTATTATTCGGAATATTTACAATAACAGAGGAATGCTTGCAGTCTCTTTCTCCACTTCGCACTTTTAGTTTACAAGATATGATTGCTAGTATTGTCGGTCTAATTTGTGGATATTTGTTAGCTGAAAAAAGCAAGAATTAGCGAGCGTCAAATTATTTATTGCCAATAAAAATTTAAAAAAATGCATCTTGTAAACTTATCCTTGTATTTTGAAAAAAAAATAGCTTTAATAAAATTTTCAACAACTATTTAAGAATAAATTTAAGCCACGAGCGATTATATAGATTCGCCAACTGAAAACTAGAGAAAAACTTAACTTGTAACAATAATCACCTTGGGTTCGATTTTGAAAAGATACACTAAATTAGTCGTGCATAAACAAAATAGTTCGGTGCTATTAGCTAATAGATTATTGATTTGCCAAGCTAAAGCTTTGTCTATTTTTAGATGGTGAGTTAGATAACATAAAGCATACTCAACTAAACAATTTTAGTTTTGCTTTAATTTAAAGTGTCTGGCATAACTCAAACCTTTAAAAAACATCTTAAAAAAGAATAGAATACAAAACTCACCAAGTTAATTAAGAAAAAAAATTACTTCATGGTAGAAATGCAACAACAACAATCTTCTCATCGAGTAGCGATCGTCGGCGGTGGTTTTGGCGGACTGTATGCGGCGAAAGCTTTAGGCAAAACGTCCGCAGAAATTACTTTAATCGACAAACGCAACTTCCATCTTTTTCAGCCGCTACTTTATCAAGTCGCAACGGGAAGCTTGTCGCCAGCAGATATCTCTTCGCCTTTGAGATTGGTGTTGAGAAACCAAAAAAACACTAAAGTTTTGTTAGATGAAGTAGTCGATCTCGACCCCGATAACCAAAAATTAATTTTAAAAGATAAAGAAATTGAATACGATAGCTTGATTGTTGCTACTGGAGTAAGTCATCATTATTTCGGGAACGACCACTGGCAAGATATTGCCCCTGGCTTGAAAACCATTGAAGATGCATTAGCAATTAGACATCACATCTTTATGGCATTTGAAGCTGCTGAAAAAGAGTCCGACCCTCAAAAACGTCAGGCTTGTTTGACTTTTGTAATTGTAGGCGGTGGCCCTACTGGTGTAGAATTAGCAGGAGCGATCGCAGAGATTGCCCATGGTTCGCTGAAAAATGATTTTCACAACATCGATACAGCTAGCACGCGCATTTTGTTGATCGAAGGAATGGATCGCGTTTTACCTCCCTATCCATCCGAACTTTCAGCTAAAGCAGAAGTTTCTCTAACTAGGTTGGGAGTAACGGTACTGACTAACACGATGGTTACCAATGTTGTTAATGGTTTGGTAACCATCCGTCAGGGCGAACAAACCAGTCAAATTCCTACTCGCAACATTTTGTGGGCGGCTGGAGTGAAAGCTTCCCCCATGGGACAAACTTTAGCAAATAAAACTGGCGTAGCGCTCGATCGCGTTGGTAGGGTAATGGTCGAACCAGATATGACGATCGCGAATTATCCCAATATTTTTGTGATTGGCGACTTAGCTAATTTTTCCCATCAGGGAGACAAGCCTCTACCAGGAATCGCACCAGTTGCTAAAAATCAAGGTAAATACGTAGCTAATTTAATTGAAAAGCGACTTCAAAACGAAGCGATCGAACCATTTAAATATGTAGATGTAGGAAGTTTGGCGGTAATCGGACAAAATGCCGCAGTAGTTAACGTCGCTGGTTTAAAACTGACTGGATTTGTCGCATGGCTGATTTGGGTATTCGCTCACATTTACTATTTGATCGAATTTGACAACAAACTACTGGTTACAATTCAATGGGGATGGAATTATTTTACTCGCGGTCGTGGCGCTCGTTTGATTACTGGTGAAGGTTTGAGTAGACTCGAAGAACAAAAAGCTACGGAAATCAAAGATTTTGTCTCTAGTTTGTAAGTAAAGGAAACAGGAAATAGGCAATAGGCAATAGCTTTGGATACTGCTTAGACAAACCTAAAAAATTGCGTCATTATTCGTTTTATTAAGAAAGCTCAAGAAGATGTTTCTTCTGGAGCTTTTTTTTTCAGCCTTAAAAAGGAAATAGTCTTTATTTTGGAGCTTTTTGTTCAATGAGTGACATCAACATCGATAATTTGGTTAATGACGAATTACAAAATTTCAGAAAATTAGACGATCTCCCGCAGGGAGTGCGAAGCCATCGAGAATTGGAAAAAATTCAGGGAGGCGAAAGCGCACCTAAATCAATTCGTCTTCCCATAGATAAGTTTCCACCTGGGGGTGGCGGATGTCTAGCTTGTTTATCAGGTTGCCATCCGATCGGCAAAGAACTAGCTTAATATTATTGAGGTTGGAGACATGGTTGACTTACCAGAGTTAGGAATTGGTGTTGTCTACACGCCCAGTCTCGAACTTCTTTTAGAGGCGGGACAAAAATTGATTCGGGCGATCGAAATCGAACCACAACCATTCTGGTTGAAAACGCAATCGCCCGAAAATCCTTACCGCCTAGATAAAAAAATGAGCGATCGCATCAACCAATATCGACAGCCTAAAATCATTCACAGTGTTGGTTTGCCAATTGGCGGTACTTTGCCTCTAGATGAGAATTATATTAAATGTCTGGTTGAGTCGATCGAAGCAATTAAATCTGTTTGGGTTAGCGAACATCTCAGTTTTAATCGCACTCGCAATCGGGAAGGAGAATTTAATACAGGTTTTCTCTTACCACCTTTACAAACTCCTGAAGCTGTGAAAATAGCTGCTGAAAATATTAAGTACTTGCGCGATCGTTTATCCGTTCCTTTCGCTTTTGAGACTGGTGTTAATTATTTGCAACCGCTTCCAGGCGAGATGAGTGATGGTAATTTTTTCGCTGCCGTTGCTGAAGCTGCTGATTGTGGCATTCTTCTCGATTTGCACAATCTTTGGTGTAACGAAAAAAACGGTCGATCTTCAGTGCGAGATGTAATTTCCCAACTTCAAAGCGATCGCATTTGGGAAATACATTTAGCTGGCGGTCAATATGTACGGGGATATTGGTTAGATGCTCATTCTGGTATAGTACCAACTTCTGTAATGGAATTGGCAGCATCCATTGTTCCTACTCTTCCCAATCTCAAAGCAATTTTTTGGGAAATATCAGAAAATTATCTTCAGACTGAATATTTTTCCATCGATGTTCTTTTAGAACAAATTCGGCAAATGCAGCAATTATGGAATCTGCGATCGCTCGATCGAGTAAGTCATATCGACTTAAAGTCTATGAGTAAATTGAATCAAATCGCGCAGAGCGGTGCGACCCTGCGGAATTTGCAATCCGCAAAGGAACGCGCACCGAGCAGAGGAGGCACGGATGGCGAATTTACTTCGCCATACAAAGTGCCGTACGCAGAGGAGAGTAAAGAGGAGGTTATCTTTGCTTTACCTTCTACATTGGAATGGGAAGAGGCTTTGGGTTGTTTAGCTGCCGATCGATCTTCAAATTTGGAGTTTGTGAAAACATTCGATCGCGATCGAGGTATTGAAGTTTTACAATATTTGGTTTCGAGTATGCGCGGCGGTACGGCTGTTGATGCTTTGAAATTAAGCACTCGTCTGTTAATGCTTAGTCTGGGCAAACCAAATTTCCGCAAGCTATTAAAAGAATTTTGGAAAACTACCCCACCTGAAATGTTTGCTACAGAAGAGGCAAAAAATTTAGCAAATTATTTAAAGGTAAGCGATCTCAATGTTCCATATTTGGATGATGTGTTGAATTTTGAATTGGCAAGTTATCGAGTATTAATTGAAGGTTTGCCTCAAACGGTAAAATTTAGCTGCGAACCGATGAGTTTGTTGAATGCTCTTCAAGAAAATCGTTTGCCAGAAAATATTGCTGAAGAGGAATTTGAAATAGTGTTAGATCCTTAGTCTCTCCATAGCTTTCGCGATCGTCATGGTTATTTATGCAGCTTTGGCTATTGCGATCTTCACCATTTGATGGTTCTACATTTAATCGAACACAAAAAAATCCCAAAATGGAAGAATTAATTACTTTAAGAAAATACATCGAAGAAAAAGACTACACCAAAGCTTTAGAACTCGTTGGTGAATTGGAAGAGATGTCTAAAGAGGATAAACTCAACAAAATTTATAGCTATGCAGTTATCCTCTTAGTTCACTTAATCAAACAACAAGCTGAACAGCGCACCACAAGATCGTGGGATGTTTCCATCAATAATTCAGTCAGAGAAATTAAGCGTAGTAACAGAAGACGGAAATCTGGCGGTTACTATGCCAGTGAAGATGAATTAATTGAAACTATTGATGAAGCGTTTGAAGCTGCGATCGAAAGGGCAGCTCTAGAAGCCTTTGAGGGTAGATACGATCGGGATGAGCTAAACCAAACGATCGATCCCGAAAAAGTAAAAGAAACTGCTTTGACTTTGATTAATTCTTAGTTTAGTTTTAATATTTTCATCGATTTTGTTGCTTAATATAAATTCATACGCTAGAACGACCAAAAATCGTGGTGTTTTTTTTTAAGATCTTGACGAATTTGTAAGGGTTTGAGTACCATAAAAATGGAGTTTTGCAGAATTCGTGTGTCTATTTTCAGGAACGACCTCTACATTTAAGATAAAAAATAATTTTGCTCGTTTATAGCGATCTCAATCGAGCAACCTCTTTTTTGATGTAAGTTAACTCAACAGTAAATGTCATTACGATTGTATTGCTTGAGTATTACCCAGGATTTTCTCGCTCGAATATATAACTTATTTGGTAGCCCTGAAATACGTCGTAAGTATTTTTCTTATCTCGCTCGCCCTTAATTGTTGTTCGATTGCCCTTTAAATTTAAAACTTTAAATTTAAATACGATACGTCGTAGGTAACTTATTGTCTTTATCCAAATTAGTTGTAAATTGAAACTTGGAATAAATAAGCCGAAGTTGAAGTAAACAATATAGCAATTCTCGATCGAGCGAAATACACTTGGTAGATGAAAGGCAAAAGGAAATAGGTAATAAGAAAAGAATCAATAAATTTTTTGTAACCGATCTATTGATAAACGCTGTATAAGTCAACTTAGAAATTTAAATACGATACGTCGTAAGTAATTTATTGTCTCCATCCAAATTAGTTGTAAATTGAAACTTGGAATAAATAAACTGAAGTTGAAGTAAACAATTTCACCAGTAATAAGTTTTACTTCTACAATCGATCGAAGTCGCGTTCTTGTAAAAATGCTTCAGCTTCTGTGCGATCGCAAATTTTCCCATCTAAAGTAGCTATTAAAAGATCTTCTAAAATTTGTTTGAATTGCTGTCCTGGTTTGTAACCGAGAGATTTGAGGTCATTACCATTTAAAAACGGTTTTATTTGCGACCAATCGGTTACATATTGCCAAATAATACCTCTAATTTTTCGATTGCTTCTGACGGCAAAAAGAATTAAATCTGCTGTTTTGTAATTACGTAGTAGTTTGACGATGTCGCTCTTAAGTTGACAATGGGGAAGATGTTCGTTTAGCTGAGTCTCTAGAATGTCTAGTTTATCCAATAGTTCGATCGAGTCTTTTGGTAACTGAAGATTGGTGGCTACTTTCCCTCTTATTTCTGGTTTGAGAGAGGCAATTAAAACTTCTAATCTCATTAAATAGCGCTCGAATTTTTCTTCGCGATCGAGCCAATATAACCAATGGGAAATACAACGAATTTGCCACCACAATGCATCGGTTAGTTGTAATTGAGGATGCAGACAGTGTAAGGCATCGAGTTTTGCTAGTAGTTTTAGCGCTCTTTGCCAGTAACGCGCTTCGAGTATGTATTGTAATTCTGCTCTCAATCTCGTCGTCAATGCTGGTGCTTGACGATTTTCTAAGCGCAATCTTTCGTAAACACCACTGGCGATCGCGTAGCGAATATATTCTTCTGTTTGTGCTTCGAGTTCGAATTGTAACTTAACAGCAAAGCGTACCGCGCGATAAATACGAGTCGGATCTTCGATAAAACTGTTGGCATGGAGGACGCGAATTTGACGCGATCGCAAATCTAATAATCCGCCAAAAAAATCTAATAATTCTCCTTCTCTCGGAGGAGTTAAACGCACTGCCAATGCATTGATCGTAAAATCACGTCGATATAAATCCTGACGGATCGAACTTGCTTCTACTTCTGGGTTGGCGGCGGGATAGGGATAAAATTCGGTTCTGGCGGTGGCAATATCAACCCAAAGAGAACCGAATTGTTCGTCTTTATGCCACAATAATGCGGCAGTTTGAAATGCGCCGTGAATCTCCAAACGAGCTTGTGGATAAATTTGTTGCAAAGTAGACGCTAATTCTACGCCTGCGCCATTGTCAGCAGCACGATGAAAACCATCGACTACCATGTCGATATCTTGCAGTAATAATGGTTCGTTTTCTGTTTCTGATAAAAGTAAATCTCGCACTGCACCACCGACTAGATAAAGATGCCAACCTTTTTCTTTGGCTGCGTTGGCGGCGCGATCGAGCAATTCCCACATGGGTGCGGCTAACCTCGATCGCATTGAAGGTAGCAAACATGCAGTTAGCGGTAATTTATCGCCATTTAGTTCTTTTTGATGTTCTCTATCTCGATGTAGTTGGCGCAATACGTCGGTACGAGTGACAATGCCCATAAGTTTGTCATTTTCTAAAACTGGCAATCTACCCACGTCATAAGTAACCATCAAATCTTCGATTTCGGGTAGAGATGTATCGGGGGCAATGGTACGAAGATTTTTACTCATGTATCCTTTGACGGGGGCGTGAGAAAAACCATGGTGCAAGGCTAAATCTAGATCGCGACGAGAAATAATTCCCACCAGGCGATCGCGATCGTCCACTACTGAGAGTCCCGAATGTCCGTAACGCAATAAAATTCTCTGTGCTTGTTCGATGGTTGTATCGGGGCGAATCGTGCGTACTGGCGATGACATTAAATCTAGGGCGATCGGCGGATGGGGAATTTGAGCGATTAGTTGTTGCAAAAAAAACGCTAGAGTTTGTTCGGCATCCACATCTTTCATCGATACCGAAGCTGCTTGTGCGTGTCCGCCACCGCCAAATTGTTCGAGAAGCCGATTGAGATCGCATTCATCTATGCGCGATCGTCCGATAACAGTTAATTTCGATCGATTTGATTCTGGTTCTCGTTCGTATTGATGGGCGAGTAATAAGGCATCGGTTTCGGTTAAATTAATTATTCTTTCGGTGAGGCTAGATAAACCAGGAACGAACTTTTCTGTTTCTAGTAAAATTGTGGCGATCGTGTAACCTCTTATCTGGGTTTTTTGGATTTTTTCTAAAGCTTGTTTGAGTAATTTTTGTAACTGGGGCGATAAACTCGGTTCTACGTATTCAAAAATAGTTTTAATGTTGGCATTTTTTTCCATTAACCATGCTAGCGCCCTAGCGTCGCGGGCGGTTGTTTGGTCAAAAGTTAACGAACCAGTATCGACATGTATGCCCAATGCCATTACCGTGGCTTCAAAAGGGTTGGGTTGAATATTTTCTCTCTCTAATAGTTCGACAATTAAGGTAGTAGTCGCCCCTACTGCTTCAATTTGAGTTTCTGTGGCGCAAATATCGGCTTCAGCGTCTATATGATGGTCGTAAAGTGCGATCGAACTTAAATTGGGTAAATCGAACCATTGGGAGGCTTTACCCAAGCGATCGCGCTTCTGTGTATCCACTACTAACAGCGATCGAATTTTATCGGGATCGACGCTACGCATCTCGAGCAAGGCAAATTCATCGCGATGTAAGGCTAAAAAATCTTTTACTCCTGGATGCGCTCCTCCTGTCAATACTATTTTAGATCCCTGATACAGCTTAGTCAGTCCTACCGCCGCACCCAAAGCATCAAAATCTACTGTCTGATGGCACAGAATTAAATCCATTCTCTTGTTCCCCTAGCTCTTTTTTATTCTATCGGGGCGATCGATTAAAGTCTGAATCCGTGCTTTGAGAACAGAAACATTTGCATCAAAAATTAGTCTACATCTCAGTATTAATTAAATAAAATGAGTCCACAGATGAACGCTGATAAACGCAGATATCTTAGTCAATTTTATCTTTTACTACTCAATTTAAATACATCATTAAACTTTTTGCATAAATCCGTCATATCTGTATTTTATCTGTGTAGCCTACGGCACGGCTTACGCCTACATCTGCACGGCGGGTACCCGCCTTGTTTATCTGTGGACTCTTTAATAAAAAATTATAATTTTAGCAACAAACCTATTTTCAAGTTAAATTTGTCGAGCTAGTAAGAAGTTTTAATTTATTATCTACAAAAACCTAACTCTAAATATATTTTCAATGAACTATGAGCGACCAAATTATTAATCATTCGACTACTAAAAATAACAATATTATTTCTACAGAGCTTCAATTGGTTGAAGATTTATGGAACAAAGCACAGGTAAATATTGATGAAAAAAATTTGACAGCGGCAATTGCTTGCTATCGTAAAATAATGCAGTTAGAACCTAATTGTTGGAAGGCATATCATTATTGTGGTGATGCTTTTTTGAATTTACAACAATGGGAACGAGCAGTTACTCTTTATCTTCGCAGCATTAAAATTAATTCTAATTTTGAATGGTCTTATTACAATTTAGGTGATGCTTTAATTAAGCTCGATCGCATTGATGAGGCGATCGCTGCTTACGAACGGGCTTTAAAAATTAATGCCGATTTACCGCAGATTTATCGCAAACTCGGTGATGCACTACAACAGCGTGCTAAGTCAGATCGCGAGGCTCTTTTTGTTTCTTTTCAAGCTGCAATTCATAACAATCCCGATCGATTGGAAAATTACTATCAAGCGATCGAATTACAACCAAAAAACATTGAGTTATATTTGGGTTTGGGTAACGCTTTAGTCAGACAAAAAAAAATAAATGAGGCAATTGTTACCTATCAAATGGGGCTACAAATTAATCCGAAATATCCTCAAATTTTGGAAAAATTAGAACGAATTTTACAATTTAGCTCTGGCGATCGAGAAGGTATTAAGAATGATATTTTAGTAAGGTCGTCTTCTTCACTGACGATCGCCAAACAAGTTTTAGATAATTTAAATCAAATTACTTTAGAGAATTTTTTGCGTTCGGAAGCACGGTTGAATTTTCCTCACATCGAGTATCCGAAAATAAGCATTATTGTAATTTTATACAATCGCGCTGAATTAACTTTGAGTTGTCTGTATTCTCTATTGAGAAATAATTTTAAGTCTTATGAATTAATTATTGTCGATAATGCTTCGACAGACCAAACTAAATTACTTTTAGAAAGAATCGACAACGCTAAAATAATTTTAAATACAGAAAACAAACACTTTCTTTTAGCTTGTAACCAAGCCAGTCAACAAGCAACAGGTAACTATTTATTATTCTTCAATAACGACGCACAAATTTTAGGTGACAGTCTGAATGCCGCACTAAAAACGATCGAATCTTCTGACGATGTCGGTGCTGTTGGCGGTAAAATTATTTTGCCAGATGGAACGTTGCAAGAAGCTGGTAGTATTATCTGGCAAGATGGTTCTTGTTTGGGTTACGGTCGCGGTGATTCTCCCGACTCACCCGAATACAATTTCAAGCGATCGGTTGATTATTGTTCGGGAGCTTTTTTATTAACTAGTCGTCAACTTTTTTTACAACTAGATGGTTTCGATCGCGCCTATCAACCCGCTTATTACGAAGAAACCGATTACTGTGTCAGATTAAATAAAATTGGCAAACAAGTTATTTACAACCCCGATGTTAGTATTTTTCACTATGAATTTGCTAGTTCTAGTTCTAGCAATCGCGCGATCGAATTACAACAAAAAAATCACAAAATATTTGTCGATCGACATCGAGATTGGTTAAAAGATCGGTACGCACAAAATAGACAAAATCTTTGTTTGGCTCGCACTACTAAAGATAGTCGTAAACGCATTTTATTTATCGACGATCGCGTCCCTCATCCATATTTAGGTTCTGGTTATACGCGCAGTCATGTTATTTTAAAGAATATGGTAAATCTGGGAAATGCGGTGACATTTTATCCCAGCGATAATTCCCAGCAAGAAGACTGGTTAAACATTTACGCCGATATCGATCGAGAAGTTGAAGTTGCGATCGGTTATGGTTTACCAGGATTAGCAGAATTTTTAAGAGATAGAAAAGGTTACTACGACATTCTCTTTGTCAGTCGTCCACACAACATAAGTCATCTCAACTATCTTCTCTCTAAAGAAAATTTGCTTGAAGGAGTAAAAATAATCTACGATGCCGAAGCACTTTTCTGTTTGCGTGAATTCGAACAGAAAAAATTGCGAGGAGAAAAACTCTCTCTCGACTATATAGAAAAAACAATCCGAGAAGAATTAGAACTAGCCAAACAAAGTCAGATAATTACTTCAGTATCCGAACCAGAAAAACAAAAATTTCTCGATTATGGATATCAAAATGTTAGCGTCATTGGACATTCTCTAGAATTATCACCGACTCCAAATACATTCCAACAACGCCAAAATCTTTTATTTGTTGGTTCGGTTTACGAATTAGAATCTCCCAATGCAGACTCGATCGCCTGGTTAACTGAAACAATCTTTCCCGCGATCGCAAACAAACTGGGAGCAAATATAAACTTAGTCATAGCTGGCACGAATACAGTAGAAGAACTAAACCAACAAGTCAAAAATTTACTCAACCCTGCGATCGAGATGCTAGGGAAAGTAGACGATCTTACTAACCTCTACAACCAATCTCGAATCTTCATCGCACCAACACGTTTTGCTGCTGGCATTCCCCACAAAATTCACGAAGCAGCAGCACACGGTTTACCAGTAATAACAACATCTTTAATCGCCAATCAATTGGGATGGACGCACGAATCTGAATTACTCATAGCAGACAGTGCAGAACAATTTGCCATACAAAGCGTCAGACTTTACCAAAATCCCGACCTTTGGATGCAACTAAGACAAAATGCTTTCAAAAAAGTCGATCGCGAATGCTCTCCCGAACATTTTACGACAACCTTAAAACAAATTCTCGATTGATTGTTCATTTGTTCATAGTTCATGGTTCATTGTTAATCCCTTTTGCCTGTTGACGGTACGCCTATCCCCTATCCCCTATCCCCTATTCCCTATTCTCTATTCCCTATCCCCTATCCCCTATGTTATGGAAATAGCAACCATCTTCAACAATCTCGCCGAAATTAATTTTCTTGAAAAACTAGCCCAAGAAAAAAATCTAATTTTTATTGGCGAAACCGACACAATTAATTATTTACAAACTTGCTTGGCAAAAATAAATCCTTTAAATAGTAATTATTATTTTCTTGCCAATACAAAACTCAAACAAGATCTAACCAACAATCGCGATCGCTTAGACGATCGCGATGCCATAATTATTGCCTCTGCTACTAATGAAAATGTTCTCAATCGAGAGTTGCAAAAATTACTTACCGAATTAAAAATAAACTTACCCTTGTTAAGGTTGTTCGCTGATGTTTTTGTAAATCTGATGTTAAATCGGCATTTATTAGACATATCTAAATACCAAATTAACTCTCCCAAAATCTCCTATGCTATCTTAACAACTCCTCGTTCTGGATCGACCTTTTTATGTGCCACCTTACAATCAACACAAATTGCTGGTTTTCCTACCGAACATCTCAGACAACCTAGTGCAGTATTAAGTCAATACTGTGGATTCGATTATTTACGATACTTACAAGCAATTAAAAACTTTAAAGTCACCAGTAACGAAGTGTTTGGGACAAAAATAATTTCCCATTTTCTGCAAGTTTTTGAGAAAGATCGATCTAACTTTGAGACTGTTTGTCAAAAAGAATTTTCCAAATTTATTTATTTAATTAGACGCGACAAAATCGCTCAAGCTGTTTCTATCTTTTTGGCACAGAAAACAGATGTTTGGCATATTTGTTCGGAACAACAAAGTAAAAGTTATGCAGAGAGATTAAAACAAATAAATTTTAACGACTCTCATTTAGAAGAAATTCATCAAAATTATTTATTTTTACGAAAACAAGAAGCTTATCTAGAAAAACTTATAGAAACTTATAAAATTTTTCCGTTAGTTATGGAGTACGAAAAATTAGTTGAAAATACAGAAGAAGAAATTAATAAAGCTTTAAAATACTTAGGAATTATTGACGATCGCGATCGAGTAAAAAATATCTCTTCTCACGTCAAAAAACTACCTTCAAATTTATCGGTTAAACTTGTGAGAGCTTATCAAGAAAAGTATTTGTAATTTGCTCGCTCAATAAGTATGGTCAGTAACCTAAATGCAACTCATGCCGCAGAAACTCTAGAAAAAGCTAAAGCGGCTCAAACACAAGGCAATTTAGAAGAAGCTCTCGACTACTGTCATCAAACTATCGAACATGACGCTAGTTTTTTTTGGGCTTATCATTTAATGGGTAAAATTTACGAGCAGCAAGAAAAATTCGAACTGGCTATTATTTGTTATCAAAACTCGATCGCTCTCGATCTTCACAATCCCAAGAATTTCGCATCATATTATCGTTTGGGTTTAGTTTGTATCAAACAAGATAAATTAGAAGACGCGATCGCAGCACAAGAAAAAGCGCTACAAATAAATCCTAATTTTGCTGAATCCTATCACGAATTATCTTTTATCTTCGCCAAACAAGGACAATTAGAAAGAGCGATCGAGTTGCAGCAAAAAGCTAAAGATTTAAAACCCGATGACATTTATATTAATTTTGCTTGGATTAATTTTCGAGAGAGAAAGAAGAATTTAGCAGAGTTAGCCAATCTTAATTGCAAAATAATTTCTCTAGGATTTGACTGCTTACCAAGAACGATTGCGACGAGATGGGGAATTAAACCTTCGCGATCGCAAGGAGAATTATCCTGTCCTTTCGATTTAGCTTTTCACTCTTATAGTAATATTTGTCAGTTACTCGATAATGATTTTAACGATTATTTAAATCCGCAATATTTAGAGTTAGTTCGCCATAAAAATACTTCCAATCAAACCATAGTTATTAATACAAAATATTCATGTAAATTCGTCCATGAAAATGGCTTTATTTGGCAAGAAAATGAGTTTCAAAGATTTCGCAAGAGATACGAACAAAGAATCGATAACTTTTACAGCTATCTCAAAGAAAGCTCAATTTTATTTATTTTGAATTTAAACATTCATAGCTATGATATTTATCCTCAAGAATTAGTAGATATTATCGAGCGCAAATTTCCCAATCTATATTTTAAACTTTTGGTTATCGATACTAGTCCAAACGGTCAAAAAAGCAAACCAAAAGAAAACAAGAACGCAGATTCACGCATTTCGATCGAACACATACCACTACCATCTACTAACTACCATTGGTCATTATCCAATTATTACGCTACAGAAGTAGGAATTCTTTTTGAAAAAAAAATTGCACTAGCAATGCGTAGCGCAATCGAACAATTTCTCTTCCACTCGAGGGTTTTATAAATTAATTCCTACCGATCGCAGCAACTCACGCAATACATGAGGTGCTTGCCATAATAAATAACCGATCGCGCCGAAAAATAGCGTGTTGATAGCAGTTAATGCATAACCAATACCGAGTAGCAATCCGTCGGCTTCTAGAGTAGCAATAGCTAAAATTAAAATTGCCACTGCGGGAATCGTATTGCTAAAAGGAATGAAAGAAATAGGCAAAGATAATAAAATGGCAAGCCAAGCAATACAAAGTCCATTGAGTCTCCAAACATAAGCATTTTCAGCAAGCTGGGAAATGCGAGGACGAACGAATTTAGTTAGGAATTTAGTAACTTTTTCTAAGCTTTTTAATAATTGCGAACTAAATTTAGAAGGGAATTGAAAGCGAGAAATCCTGCGAGGTAACCAGAGTTTGCGTATGCCTAAAGCCATTTGCAACCCAATTAAAATACACCCAGCTCCTGCAATAGTTGATAATCCAGGGGGCATTACAGGAGATAAAAACGGTAGCGCTAATAAAACAATCAGCAAACTAAAACCGCGTTCGGAAGTTTGAGCTAAAATATCGCCAATGGTTAAAGGCTGATTGGCTAAACGCTTGAGAAGCGTTTCAATATCCTGGGAAAATCTGAGCTGCATAAACAGGCGCAAGAATAATTTTCAATAAAATTATCAATCAAAAATAAAAAAAGTAACAAGACTTATTGTAGATATCGATCGATAATTAATCCCAATTTAGAATGTAAATTGCGAATTGCATAACTATACTTTATTTTTTAACTCTTCTATTGCCGTTTGTACTTGCTCGATTCCTTCTTCATCGTTAGTTTGTATATAGAGAGCGAGCGCTTTTTGCCAAACTTCGAGCGCTTCATTGTTACGTTCCCTGGCTTTGAAAGCCAAACCCAAATAATAGTAAGCGGAAGGATTGTCAGAATCGATTTCTAATAATTTTTTGTAAGTAATTATCGCTTGGATATAATTGCCTTTAGCTAGATAAATTTCGCCAATACCTTCAATCGCTTCAGTTAGATTTGGTTGTAGCGCTGCTGCTTTTTGATAGGCGCGTAAAGAGCTATCTAAATCTTTTTGCTTTCTGTAAGCTTTGGCAATTGTCAGCGGAATTTTGGCATTGCTGGGGTCGATAGTTGTCGCTTTTTGCAGAATCTCAAATCCTGTCTGCCAATCGTTTTGCTCGAAATGGGCGATCGCCAATTGCATTTTCAAGTCGCCGTTGCGGGGAAATTTAGTTGATGCTTTGGCTAGATATTGAATTGCTTCGGCAGTTTTTTCCTGTCCTCTCAAAGCAATTCCCTTAATTTCATGGGCTTTTTGGTTATTTGGATCGAGACGAAAAATACGATCGCCTATTTCGATCGCTCGATCGTATTCTTGCTGACGCAACAAAACTATAGCTAAACCGATGTAATTTTCGAGCTTGGTTGATGCTAAATCGATGGCGCGAGAATAAGCCTCGATCGCCTGAGAATTATCTCCCGCATTGGCAAAACTATAACCGAGAGCATAGTAAAAATTAGCATTATTTGGCTCTAGGGCGATCGCCTGTTGATATGCTCTTACAGCTTCTGGGAAATTTCCTTGTTGGGTATATACGTAACCAATTCCAGAATAGATTTTAGAATTTTTGTCGTCGATCTCGGCAGCTTGTCGATAAATCTCGATCGCTTTTTCGTAGTCTCCCGAATTTACATATTCCCCTCCTCGACGCAATAATTTTTCCAGTTCGCCAGCGCGATCGATTCGTCTCTCTAAGATACTGGGAAAAAGAGTTTGAGCGATTGTATTATTCGCTTCGATCGAGCTAACAGATAACAGAAGAGTAAGAGATAGTGACAGGGTAGACAAAGTTAGGGATTAGGGAATAGAGATTGGGGAAAAGTAGCAAGTAATAAGTAGCAAGTAGCAAGTGTGCCGCGTAGCAAGTAGCAAGTGTGCCGCGTAGCAAGTAGTCAGTTATTACTCATTACTCATTACTCATTACTCATTACTCATTATTTTTGCCTTTGCCCCTTGCCCCTTATCCTACTTTTTATCCCCTAAATTTTCTTTTGCTGCGGTAGCAACTTGTTCTATTTCGTCATTTGATAAAATTTCTAAAGCTGAATTAGCTTCTAAACCACCCAAATGACCGAGCGCTTGTACTAGACGATAACGTATTTGCCAATCTTCATGACTGACAAAAGGTGTTAGGAAAGGGACGGCATCGACATTGCCTAATTCTCCAAGGGAGCTAATTGCCGCAGTTTGTACTAAGTTAATATCCGAATTTAAAGCCTCTTTAAGCAGTTCGAAACCGCGAGGATCGCCAAGTTCGCCTAATGCTGCAATAATACTAAATTGAACCAGCCATTGTGAAGTCTCGCGATAGACCTTTTCAATATCTTCATAAGCAACGGTCAGTTGTAAACCACCGATCGCATCGGCTGCGGCTGCTTGTACATCTGGTTCATCGTCGTTTAGGAGACGATCGCGTAGCAATGCTAAAGATGTATCTAAATCTTGTCTGCCGAGCGTATCTAATTGACTGACAGCGGCATAACGCACGCGAGGATTGCGATCGTTAACCATCGGTTTGAGCATTTCAAAAGCCGTATTTTTTTCGATCGTTCGCAATTGATTGACACCTTGTAAGCGATCGCCAAGATCTTCTGAATTGAGTAATTGTTGTACCGATTCAGGCGTAATAGTCATTTTTCTTAAAAATAGATTTTTAACAAATACGATGTTATTTGTTCGCGTATTAATTTTTAAGCTTACGCTAATAAGGGATCGCTCTGTTAACACCGCCCAGAAAAATCAGATAATTCCCAAAGCAAATTGTTTAAGTTCTTGTGCGATCGAACCAATAAATGTTACTTAAAAGGAATTTTTGGGAACTTTGATAGTTGAAAAGCGAATTTCTAATTGATATGAAATTGTCTAGCTCGATCGAGTCGCCAGAAGCAGCAAATATTCAAAAATCTACAAAATCTAAGGGATTTCCCCTACGTTTAATTTTAGTTTTGCCTTTTGTGCTGCAAGTTTTTGGTGCAGTGGGATTGGTAGGCTATCTTTCATTTAAAAACGGACAACAAGCAGTAGGTGAGTTGGTTAATAGATTAGAAGAAGAAGTTGCCAATCGCTTGGAGAAAGAAACAATCAATTTCTTAGAGACACCCCATTTGGTTAACCAAGTTTTGCTCTCTAGTGTCTATAATGGAAATTTGAATTTACAAGATAAACCAGCTTTAGAAAAATTCTTTTTTGCTCAAATTAAGGCTCATGGAATTGTTCCCTATCTTTACTATGTAGACAATTCTGGCAGTTTTATCGGAGTTCAAAAACTTGATAATGGTCAATTTATTGCCAAAGTTAAAGATCGCTCCACAGGTAAAAATAGAAATATTTACCAACTTGACGATCGGGGTCGTCGTATCAAACTAATTAAAAGTAAAGAATTTGATAGCAAGGAGTATTTTTTACTCGATCGATCTAGCGACACAACAACAAAAAGAATAGACCAACCAGCTTGGAGCAAAGTTTCTTTATCTTCTAGTGCATCGGCTTTGGAAATTAAAGCTGGCATACCTGTGTACAGCAAATCAGGCGAATTACAAGGTGTACTAGGAGTTGAAATTTTCTTGTCTCAAATTAGTCAGTTTCTCCGCCAGCTAAAAGTCAGCAGCTCGGGACATTCCTTTATTTTAGAACGTTCTGGGGAAATGATTGCAAGTTCAACTTCGGAACCGCCTTACATCGAAAAAGACAAGATACAAGTTCGACAGCTTGCTACAGAAAGCCGCGATCCTTTGATTCAGGCGACTGCCAAACATCTATTACAAAAGTTTGGCGAATTTGGACAAATTACGTCCAATCATCGCTTAACTTTTGAAATTCATGGCGAACGGCAACTCGTTTATGTGCAACCACTAAAAGATCTTCGAGGAATAGATTGGTTAACTATTGTTGTCATTCCCGAATCAGATTTTATGGCGCAAATAAATGCCAACACTCAAACAACCATTATCCTTTGTTTGTTGGCGCTTGTAGTAGCTGTGGGATTGGGATTAATTACATCTCGTTGGATTACTCAACCGATTCTTCGTCTCAATAAAGCTTCCGTTGCCATTGCCTCTGGAGATTTCAACCAACAAGTAGAAGTCAAAGGCATTATCGAACTGGGTGTACTTTCCAACTCTTTTAATGAGATGGCGCAACAGTTACAAGCATCTTTTGCCAATTTAGATTGTATCAATCAAAAACTCGATCGCACTAATGAAGAATTAGAAAACGCCAATCAAGAATTAGAAACTCGTGTCGAACAACGAACTGCCGAACTACAACAGGCTAAAAATACTGCTGAATTAGCCAATCGTTCTAAAAGCGAATTTTTAGCTAATATGAGTCACGAACTTCGTACTCCTCTTAATGCCATTCTCGGTTTTAGCCAATTAATGAATCGAGAAAAATCTCTTACTCTTGGGCAACAAGAAAATCTGGGCATTATTAATCGCAGTGGCGAACATTTACTTTCGTTGATTAATGACATATTAGATTTAGCTAAAATCGAGTCGGGAAAAATGACTCTGTATCCAACTGATTTCGATCTGTATACTCTTTTAGAGCTAATTGAAGAAATGTTGGTTCTGAAGGCAGAATCTAAAGGTTTAAACTTGATTATCGATCGCGATCCCAATCTGCCTCGATACATCAACACCGACGATAAAAAACTCCGTCAAGTATTAATTAATTTATTAGGCAATGCGATTAAGTTTACTAATGAAGGTAGTGTGACTCTAAAAGTCAAAAGTCGTAGAGACGCGACCGGTCGCGTCTGTACAAAAGTCAAAAGTCAAAAAGTTTCTGTTGAGTTATATAACCTTATTTTCGAGATTGAAGATACTGGTGCAGGTATCGCACCAGAAGAAATAAATAATTTATTTGAAGCTTTTACTCAAACGGAAACAGGTAAACAATCTCAACAGGGAACGGGACTAGGTTTGCCTATTAGTAGGAAATTTATCGAACTGATGGGAGGAGAAATTACTGTTAGTTCTGAAGTTGGTAAGGGAAGTGTTTTTAAATTTAATATCCAAGCTTTAATTAGTGAAGCTAGCAAAATTAAAGGACAAAAACCAACTCGAAGAGTCATTGCACTCGAACCAAACCAACAAGAATATCGCATTCTTGTCGTAGACGATCGCATAGAAAACAGACAACTTTTATTAAAGTTACTCGAACCGATCGGTTTTAAAGTCAAAGAAGCAAGCAACGGATCTGAAGCTATAGAAATGTGGCAACAATGGCAACCTCATCTGATTTGGATGGATATGCGAATGCCAGTAATGAACGGTTATGAAGCGACTCAAAAGATTAAATCTCACCTTCAAGGACAAGCTACAGTAATTCTTGCTTTAACCGCTAGTACTTTTGAAGATGAAAAATCTGTTGTCCTCTCGGCTGGTTGTGATGATTTTGTCCGTAAACCTTTTCAAGAAGAAGTCATTTTTGAGAAGATGGCTGAATTTTTAGGCGTGCGTTATGTCTATGAAGAATTAGATTCAGAGGCTTTATCAGAGTTTGAAGAGATAGAAAAATTAACTGCTGAAGCTTTGGCGATTATGTCTGATGAATGGCTAGCCGAACTTTCTGAGGCTGCATCTTTGCTAGACGATCGATTAATTGCTCGATTACTATCCCAAATACCCAAAGAACATCAGGCTTTAGGTAATGCCATTCAAAAACAAGTAAATGACTTTGATTTCGATCGCATTATGAATCTCGCTCAAGCAGCCGTTAATCTATGAATACAAGTGAATTAAATTCTTTTTCTGGAAATATTTTAGTAGTTGATGACACTCCTGATAATTTGCGGGTTTTATCTGCGTCACTGAGCGAAAAAGGTTATCAAGTTCGCTGTGCTAAAAATGGTTCGATGGCGTTGATAACGGCTACAAAAGAGCCGCCAGATCTGATTTTACTCGATATTAAAATGCCAGATATGGATGGCTATGAAGTCTGTCAAAAATTGAAAGCAAACGAAAAAACTTGTGATATTCCCATCATTTTTTTAAGTGCGTTGGATGATGTTTTTGATAAACTTAAAGCTTTTTCGGTTGGAGGTGTAGACTATATTACCAAACCTTTTCAGGTAGAAGAAGTGAAAATTCGCGTCAAACATCAATTAGATTTACAAGCTGCTAAAGCAGCAATTTATCAATTAAATAACCAACTAGAACAAAAAGTACAACAAAGAACCGCACAACTAGAACAACTTATCGACCAGCTCAATCAAGAAATTATCGAACACGAATTTACTCAAAAGCAACTGCTTCACCATGCTTTACACGATTCTTTGACTGGTTTACCCAATCGTAATTTGTTAACGGAGCATTTGCAAAAAGCCCTACAACGCAGCAAAAGAAATCCAAATTATTTATTTGCAGTTTTATTTATCGATCTCGATCGCTTTAAAATTATTAACGACAGTTGGGGACATTCTGTAGGCGATCGCCTTCTAATTGCGATCGCTCGTATACTTCAAGAATGCTCTCGTGAATTGGATACTGTTGCTCGATTGAGTGGAGATGAATTTGTCATTCTTCTTGACGATCTTAAAAATAGTAGTGATGCGATCGCGATCTCGGAACGACTTTTAGAAAAATTTCTCTGCCCCATTTATTTAGATGAGCGTAAAGTTTTTACTGGTGCTAGCATTGGCATTGTTTTCGGTTCTGCAACTTATCAAAATTGCGTAGAGTTATTGCGAGATGCCGATATTGCCATGTATCGCGCTAAAGCTTTGGGAAAAGGATGTTATGCTGTTTTCGATCGGGAAATGTATGCTCAGACGCTCCATCTTTCGCAAGTAGAAACAGATTTACGTTTTGCTCTGGAACGAAATGAGTTTATACTTTACTATCAACCGATCGTATCTTTAATAACTGGAAAACTCATCGCTTTTGAAGCATTATTACGCTGGCAACATCCCGAAAAAGGATTAATTTATCCTAGTGATTTTATCGCGATCGCAGAAGAAACAGGTTTAATCGTAACAATTGGTGAATGGATTTTACGAGAAGCTTGTCAACAATTACATAGTTGGCAACAAAAGTTTTCTCTTGCTTCGTCTTTGCAAATGAGCGTAAATCTTTCTAGCCGACAAATTAAACAATTCGATTTTATCGATCGCTTAGAAAAAATTCTTGTTGATACTAATTTAAATGGCGAATATCTCAGACTAGAACTTACTGAAACTATGCTCATGGATCGAGGTGAAAAAACGATCGAACTTCTTTCGCAAATCAAAAAACACAAAGTTCAGTTGAGTATTGATGATTTTGGTACTGGTTATTCATCTTTAAGTTATCTGCATCGTTTTCCTATAGATACTCTCAAAATCGATCGCTCTTTTGTCAGTTGCATTAATGCTGAGGGCGAAAATTCTCAAATAGTTAATACGATTATTCTTCTCGCTCACTCTTTAGGAATGAAAGCGATCGCTGAAGGAGTAGAAACACCCGAACAATTAACTCAATTAAAAAAATTGGGATGTGATGAAGCACAAGGATATTGGTTGGCTAAACCTATTAATTGGCAGCAAGCAGAAGTAATCATCAATAAGAATTTGGAATTATAGGGCAACGCTGCACCGAGCGCTAATTATTACCGATCAACTAGAAGCTTTTATTAATAATTTTACTCCCATTCCCAAACCTAAAAAATTGGGTAACCAAGCCGCCCAAAAAGGAGAAATAGCACCAATTAATCCTAGAGCGCCGATTAAAAAACCTAGCAAATAATATAAGAAAATTACAATAACACTTACGCCAAAACTTTTATTTCTATTAATTCCTTGAGATGCTATTCCTAAAGCCGAACCGATCGCGCCAAAAATTAAACAAATAAAAGGAAAAGCAAATTTCTGTTGAATGCGAACTTTCAGCATCAAGATTTTTTTCTCATCTTGACTGAATTTGAGAATTTCTAAATAGTTTAATCCTTGACTGATATTCATTTCATATGGATCGCGAGCTTCATTGACTAAATAAAAAGGAATCTTAGAAAAAGCAAATTGTTTATTTTTAAAAGAAATTATTTTTGCATCTAAAGTGTCAACATAACCATTATAAAAATCCCAAATATGTTGCTGTCGATTCCAAGTAGCCGATTTGGCAATAATTATTCGCTCGATTTGATGATTCATCCAATTAACAATCGTTAAATTTTTTAAATATTTTCCATCAAATTTTTCAGCATAAAATAAATTTTTTAATCTTTGTTTTTTAGCGCCATCCGCTTGAGTAACTAATTCATATTCAGGATAAAAAATGTCTTGCTGTTGAGCAAAAGCGCGATCGTCAGGAATAAACGGTTGTTGAATTAAACTAGCTTCATAGTTAGCAGTAGGAACGACTAATTCGTTAAAGAAAAAAGAAATAGTTGTAACTAACAAACTTAAGGCGATCGCTGGCGCGACGAGACGATAAACACTAACACCAAAACTACGTAAAGCGACTATTTCGCTATCATTACTGAGACGACCGTAAGTCATTAATGTTGCCAAAAGAACAGAGATTGGCAAAGCATAAGAAGCGTATTCGGGAATTTTTAAAACAAATACCTGAACTGCAACTAGTACGGGTAAATTATGGTCGGAAATTTTGTTGGCTAAATCTGAAAGAGTGCCGACAGCAACACCAACAGAAGAAAACATACCAACGCTAAACAAAAAAATTGAACTTAGTTCGACAGCAACATATCGATCTAATACCGAGAAAGGGGAAAAAGACGATTTAAAAAAATAAAATTTGCTGAGTTTCATGCAAATTGAATACAATTTTTGGAGTTATTAGACCGATGTTCTCAACGAAATGACCAATAAATGGTTGATAAGTGCCGATCGCTTTGTTTTATTGTTGCTGTTTGGCGGATTTTTATTCAGATGCATAATTGCTTTTTGGCTTTATCCTGGTTTTGATGAAGCTTATTATTATCTCTACAGTCAACATCTCGATTGGAGTTATTACGATCATCCCGTTCTCGTCGCACTGACAACTGGTTTTGGTATTTGGTTGACTGGGGTAGCTTCCCAGTTTACCATCCGCATTGGAACGCTGATTTTGTATACGGGTAGCTTGTTTTTGCTGTATTTGAGTGCAGCAAAATTATTCGGTAAAGATGTAGCTAAATTAACATGTACGATCGCGACAATTATCCCTATTTTTCAAATTGGTTTTGGAGTTTTAACTCTTCCCGACAGCCCCTTAATCTTTTTTTGGTCGGCTAGTTTATATTGCGCTATTTGCGAATTTTTTGGCGATTTGTCAGATCGCTATCGTCCTACATATCGTTTGGCAATTTTAGGCATACTCGTTGGTTTGGCATGTTTGGGTAAATATCACGGTTTCATTTTGGCTTTAGGATTAATTGGTTTTTGTCTGACAAATCGCGATCGATCGGATGTATTTCGATCGCCTTGGGGATGGTTGGCAATTGGTTTATTTATTATTACCCTATTTCCAATCTGGTTTTGGAATCTACAAAATGACTGGTTTTCTTTCCGCTTCCAACTTTTTTGGCGTTTCATACCCAAACCAGATGCACCAAAAATTGATGAAGGTTATAGCCTCGTAAAAGTAGCGCTAGTATTTTTAGCCAGCATCGGTTATTTATTTCCCACCATGGGAATTCCTTTATGGTGGATTAGCTGGCGATCGCTAGTGCAACAATTCTCTTCTAAATTTTCAAACGATCTCAAACAAAAACAATTATTAATTCTCTGGGTTTCTCTGCCCATCACCTTGGGATTTACAATTTTGGGAGGAAAACAGCAAATTTTGGCAACTTGGCAATTACCAGGCTTTTGGGGATTGACTATTTTACTGGGATGGTATGCTGCCAACTGGCAGATGCGATCGAAGCTTTGGGTGCGTCGTTGGTTGCAAGGTACGGGTACGATCGTTACAGTCGCCTTATTATTCGTTCTTTTGCACATAACCATGGGAACGTTACAAAAACCCAGTCACAATAGTTTATTTGGTGGTTTTCTCTCCCCAAAAGGCGATCCATCCACAGAATTAATCGACGTACGACAATTACAAAAAGGTTTTGCTGAATCTCCCGTTTTAATGAAAGCTCTAGCAGAATCTAGCTTTGTTTTTACCAATGCCTATTATTTGGGTGGCTTAATTGACATGGCATTGCGATCGCTAACTTCAATCCCGATTACCTGTTTGGGGGATGATATGCGCGGTTTTGCTTTCTGGTTCGATAGCGATCGCTTTGTGGGAGGTGATGCACTCTATATAACTTTAGAAAGATTTGTAGAAATGCCTGGTGTCACCCAAGGATATTCTGAATATTTTAATAGTCTTCAAGAAATTGGTACTGTTCCAATTAAACGAGGTGGCGCAGTAACAGAAACATTTCACGTTTTCCAAGGTAAAAATTTACTCAAACCCTACCCAAAATTACCGATCTTGATTTCACGTTAGGATAATTTAAGTACAGAAATTTGGAGCGTAAAAGTAAAACCATGATTGAGCTTTACTACTGGACGACACCAAACGGGCATAAGATAACTATATTTCTCGAAGAAGTCGGACTGCCTTACACGATTTTTCCGATTAATATTGGTGCTGGCGATCAGTTTAAACCAGAATTTCTGAAAATTTCCCCTAATAATCGCATTCCTGCCATAATAGATCGCGAACCCGTTGGCGGTGGCGAACCAATTTCTGTATTTGAATCGGGTGCAATTTTACTCTACTTAGCAGAAAAAACAGGTAAACTCATTCCTAGCGATACGCGCGATCGAGTCGAAGTTTTGCAATGGCTATTTTGGCAAATGGGCGGTTTGGGGCCAATGGCTGGACAGAATCATCACTTCAGTCAATATGCGCCCGAAAAAATCCAATATGCGATCGATCGCTACGTCAATGAGACGGGACGTTTGTATGCAGTTTTAAATAAAAGACTTAGCGATAGGGAATTTGTAGCGGGTAATAATTATTCGATCGCCGATATCGCAGCATATCCTTGGATCGTTCCCTACGAACGTCAAAATCAAAAATTAGAAGATTATCCCAACTTAAAACGCTGGTTTGAAGCAATTAAATCTCGTCCAGCAACAATTCGGGCATACGAAAAAGCAAAAGAAGTTAACGATCGCGCGATCGATCCCGATCGAGCTAGAGACATGTTATTCAATCAATCGGCAAAAACAATTCAACGTTAAGATTAAATTCATGAAGCGATCTAAAGATTATTTTGCCGAACAAATCTGTTTAGTTTTTTTTACTAATAGGCGATCGCGATCGGGAATTTGATTCAATCTTTGTCCGTTTTATTCCACTCGTAATTAAAAGCCAAAAAATCAAAAATAAAGGGTAATTTGTATAAATTACCCTAGACTTTACTATTTAATTTAATTGTTGAAAATAATTTGTTCGTTACTCATGATTAGATTTTTCCGCTTTTTTTTGGTTAGTGATGTCAATAAAGTTGCTGTTCAAATAATCAATTAGGCATTAATTACTGCATTGTTACTGCTGTTAGCATTACCACCGAAGGCAACAGCATTACTGTTTTGGTTGACGTTAATGTTTTTGCTGTTGTTTCCCCAACCATATTGGGGGTAATGGGGTTTGTGTTGGGGTTTGCAATAGTAAGAGCCGCCAGCTACTTCATCTAATTGTTCGTCGTTTAATTCGATTGCTGTGTTGTTGGAAATGATTTGTTCGTTACTCATGATTAGATTTCTCCGCTTTTTTTTTTGGTTAGTGATGTCAATAAAGTTGCTTTTCAAAGAATCGATTAGGCATTAATTACTGCATTGTTGCTGCTGTTAGCATTGCCACCGAAGGCAACAGCATTACTGTTTTGGTTGAGGTTAATGTTTTTGCTGTTGTTTCCCCAACCATATTGGGGGTAATGGGGTTTGTGTTGGGGTTTGCAATAGTAAGAGCCGCCTGCTACTTCATCTAATTGTTCGTCGTTTAATTCGATTGCTGTGTTGTTGGAAATGATTTGTTCGTTACTCATGATTAGATTTCTCCGCTTTTTTTTGGTTAGTGATGTCAATAAAGTTGCTTTTCCAAGAATCGATTAGGCATTAATTACTGCATTGTTGCTGCTATTCGCATTGCCACCGAAGGCAACAGCATTACTGTTTTGGTTGAGGTTAATGTTTTTGCTGTTGTTTCCCCAACCATATTTGGGGTAGTGAGGTTTTCTATAACCGTAGCCTCCGCCGCCTGCTACTTCATCTAATTGTTCGTCGTTTAATTCAATTGCTGTGGTTTTGATGTTGTCAGACATGATTAATAATTTCCTTATGGAAGTAGTTGTTAGTTGTTTGTTGTTTGTTGTTTGTGTGTTTTCTCTTCACAATTCTTAGATACGTTGCCCTACGAATTTTTATGCAGGTGTCATAAAAAAGATCTAGATTTATACTTGAAGCTATGAGCAACTGATATTCAAAATAAGAGAATTATTGCTATTCGGCTAACACTACTAAAAACTAGTGAAACCCTCTCTCTAAATAGATTACAAGTACATTTTGCCTTTGTCATAATAGAGATATCACATCAAACAGCTTTAAGCAGTTTTAAGACCTAATACATGAAAATAAATTCATCGGTGTTAGTACACCTCGGTTATGGTAAGTACGTTCGCTCTGACCAAGTGACATCGATTGTACCGATTGAGGAGGAGCGCGGACCAAAACGGCGGACATTTGTACACCTTGAAGGGCAAGTCTCGCCAGTTGTGGCTTCGCGTGCAGAAGATTCAATTGTACGGGATTTAGTCCAAGAGCCACGCGACATCACCCAGTCTCGCCAGCAGCAAGAGATTTTGCAAGATTTACTAAGCGATCTGCAAAATATTAATCCGACTATCCGCCGAATTGTTCGCGACGAGGGTGAGTTAGATATCGATCGCCTAGAACGAAGAATTAAGGGCGCGATCGAAGAATAATTCTTTTCTGTCGTCATATCCTTTAATTCTCAACCCAGTTACCCGCAAGCGTGACTGGGTTTTTTTATTGAATAAAAACAAAAACACTCTAGCTATAGTCAACGCGCCCCCTAGTAGCTTTAAACTACATTGACCAGCACATCTGTGCAAGGCGTGATGTCAGTCGGCAGGAGGCATTCGGTTCATTTATCGGTGGGATAGAAAGTTTGCGGTGAGCCGCGAAGTCTTGCTAGGGCTGGGTACAAGCCCCCGCCTATAAGAGGCGGTCTACAATTGGTGGCTCAACTGAATCCCCCACCAATTGAGCCTTCTGCCTTCTGCCCTCTGCCCTCTGCCCTCTGCCCTCTGCCCTCTGCCCTCTGCCCTCTGCCCTCTGCCCTCTGCCCTCTGCCCTCTGCCCTCTGCCCTCTGCCCTCTGCCTTCTTCAAGGTACGCTTATTCCCTAGCGCTAGGCGCTATAGTTTGATTTTTGGGATCGGTAATAATGCTCGTAGCTTTTAGAATGAAGTTGTGAATGTACAATCGATCGAGCAATTTTCTATGAGCGACAATGCTAATTTTAGAATAGTTTCACTTCTCCCCAGTGCTACTGAAATTGTCGCCTGTTTGGGTTTGACATCTTCGTTAGTAGGACGATCTCACGAATGCGATTATCCTACCTTGGTTAAAGATTTACCCATTTGTACCGAAGCAAGATTAAACAGCAACGATCGAAGTTCTCAAATCGATCGAGAAGTAAAAACTCTTTTGCAAAATGCTTTAAGCATCTACAACATCAAAACATCCGTTTTAGAACGATTAAAGCCAACTCATATCGTTACCCAAGACCAATGCGATGTTTGTGCTGTTAATTTAGCCGACGTAGAGAAAGCTACTGCACAACTGATTCATTCCCATCCTCAAATCGTTTCTTTGCAGCCAAATTTACTAAAAGAAGTTTGGTTCGATATCGATCGAGTTGCTCAAATTTTTGGAATTGAAGCCAAACCCATTTTAAATAAATTACAAAATCGAATTGATGCGCTCGCTGAAAAAATCAAAGTTCTTCCCACTGATAGTTTACCTACTGTTGTTGCCTTAGAATGGATCGAACCATTAATGTCAGCAGGAAATTGGATTCCCGAACTAATTGAAATTGCTGGAGGAAAATCGCTTTTAAGTATTAAGGGCGAACATTCTCCTTACCTATCCTGGGAAAGTCTAATTGATGCCGATCCAGAGATAATTGTAATTATGCCCTGTGGCTTCGATCTAGAACGTACCGAACAAGAATCGCAAGTCTTGAAGTCGCATCCAAATTGGTCGAACTTAAGAGCAGTTAAAAACGGCAAAGTTTTTCTAGTCGATGGCAATGCCTATTTTAATCGTCCCGGACCGAGATTAGTCGATTCAACAGAAATACTAGCAGAAATTATTCATCCCCAATTATTTAATTTCGGCGATCGAGCAAAAAGCTGGAAACATTTAGCTTAGCTAATCAGAATAAGACGGTAGGCGATTAATTTATAGACAGTAAATTTATGGATGAATTGAGCCGTCGGGAAGAATTGCGCCTGTCAATTTAACTCCAGTCAATTTAACCATAACCTTTTGACCAAACCCAACTTTAGCTCCAGTAAAATCAGCACCACTTAAATCTGCACCACTAAAATCAGCTCCGATTAAATTAGTATCTCGTAAAATGGCATTTCTCAGATTTGCCTGTAACAAATTGGCGCGAAAAAGATTAGCTCCTGTTAAGTTAGCAGACTCTAAATTAACCTTGTGTAAAAAACTATCACTCAAGTCAGCGCCTTGAAGATTAGCGCCTTTCATATTTCTGCCAGAGAAATCTTTTTCTTTAAGATCTGCACCACTGAAATCGATACCACTGAGATCTCGATTATACGGTCTTTGATGGGCGCGAAAGCTTTGCGTCTCATAAGGAGAATCGCCATTTGAATGAGAACTTGTAGAATAAGTTTTCTGTTCCGAATGAGAACTTGTCGAATTCGTCTTAGTAGAATAAGTTTTCTGTTCCGAACGAGAACTTGTCGAATTTGTCTTGGTAGAATAAGTTTTCTGTTCCGAACGAGAACTTGTCGAATTTGTCTTGGTAGAATAGGTTTTTTGGGTGGAAGAAGAAGAATAGGAACGTTTCGCTTGTTGCTGAGTCTGACTGTATGTTTTCGCTCTGGATGTCGATTGGGTATTGGGAGAAGTTTTTTGACGATGAAAAGCTCTCAACAAATCGCGAGCGTGATTGATTTCTTTTAACTTTTCTGAGGCTTGTTGGAGCAATTCTCGGTCTTCTTGAGGATAGCGATCGGGATGCCAAACAGATGCTAAACTTTTGTAAGCTTTGTTGATTTCTTTGAGGGATGCACCTGAATCTAATCCCAGAATTTTGTAGCATTTCTCTAGATTATGGCTCATAGCGAGACAGTTTTCCCCTCAAGTACTATCTAAATTTTACTAAGGCTTTTCAAGTTTTTTTATCATAATCCCTCCCCTAGGTTTTCTTGTCAGTACCTTAAGGAAAATATCAACATTTCAGCAAGCTTTTCCGACTCCTCTGCACCTCTGCTCCTACTGCCTACTCCCTATTTCTGTAAGTACTCGATTGAGTTTTCCGCTACTGTAACCTTCTAAATCTAAAGTAACGTAAGTAAATCCAAAATTTTGAAAAGCTAAAACTAATTCGGGTAAATTATTATTCCCAACGAATTCAACAATTTGTTCTGGTGGTAATTCGATGCGTGCAGTATCGCCGAGCGATCGCACCCGTAAATTGTGATAACCTAGTTTGCGTAAATATACTTCCGCACGTCCAACTCTTTGCAGTTTAGCAATGGTAATTTCTTCCCCATAAGGAAAACGCGAACTCAAACAAGGTTGTGCTGGTTTATCCCACCAAGATAATCTTAATAGTTGAGAAATTTGTCTGACTTCAGCTTTGCTTGCGCCTACTTCCGCCAAAGGCGATCGCGCGCCTCTTTCTTTAGCTGCTTGAATACCAGGACGATAATCTTGCAAATCATCGGCATTTACACCATCGACGACATAGGGATAACCTCGCGCGATCGCCATGGGTTTGAGAGTATCATGCAATTCGCTCTTACAAAAATAACAGCGATTGACTGGGTTGGCAGTGTAATTTGAATTCTCCATTTCGTTGGTTTCTACCAACTCGTGTTTGATTCCTATTTCTGTTGCTTGAGTACAAGCATCGTCTAATTCTTCTGGAAGTAACGAAGGAGAAACCGCAGTAATCGCTAAAGCGCGATCGCCTAAAACATCATAGGCAATTTTGGCAACAAGAGTACTATCAACCCCACCAGAATAGGCAATTAATGCCCGATCCATTTCGGCAAATAAAGTTTTTAACTGCTCTAATTTTTGTTGGATCGCCATATTAAAAAAGATTTTGATATGTTATGAGCGCTCATAGCGACTCTTTAAATTAATTCTAAAATAATCTAAAGGGCGATCGTCTTAAATGTCATCTAGTTACATTACTTTCAAGTTGTTTTTGTCGATCGAACCCTTTTGACGAATGCCTTGTGTCTTCTGTCTTTTACATATATGGCAAAAAGTTTTAATATCTTTAAATGTTATGTGCTAACTTGCGTCGATCGCTCCTTATATGCGTAATTTAACGAGTAGAACAAGAATACTAGATTTGTTCGCTCCAAGCTGTGGAGTGGTTGAATAATGAGTATTAGAGGCTCTTTTGAAATCTTTTCGCTACCAGAATTGTTTCAAATTATCGACCTAGGTTCTAAGTCTGGTAGATTGATCGTGCAGGTTTTGGGAGTTGACAAAGGCACGGAAAATAAAGGCCCTTACTATCTTTGGTTCGATCGAGGTCGATTAGTTGCGCTGACTAATCGTTTCAATCATCGAGGCTTAATCGAGTTAATCGAAAAACAAGGGTGGTTGAGTCAGTTAATTACTCAAAAACTCGATCGCTTGTGTCCGACACAAATGCCCTTAGGTGATTATCTCGACAAGATGAAACTTCTCAAAGCCCAACAGCTTTGCTTATTGTTTCAAATGCAATTACATCAAGTCTATCAACTATTTTCTCTCTCGAATGGTTGGTTTAGATTTGATGAAACTTCTTCCGAGCAGAACGATAAGGAACTTCCTTTCGTGATGCCCTGGTTAGAAATGACAGGCAAAAGCATGAGCGCGATCGAAATTACTCTTCATGCCTTGCGCGTTTTAGAAAAATGGGAACACTTCAGCGAACAATTACCAGAACCGAGTTCGGCATTAGAACAGCTAATAGATAAACCCAATCTACAACTTTCGCTGTTAGAGTGGCAAGTTTGGAAATTGGCTAACAAAAAACATTCTTTAGGCGCGATCGCGACTGAACTTAACGAATCTCTCGCTCAAATTAAAAAAGTTGCTTTTCGCTTGATGGTAACAGGTATGGTAGAGGAAATACCAGGAGCTCTCTACAATAGTACTTTCGCTGCTTATCCCCAACCCGCTCTTATTGCAGAATCGACAGAAAAACAAGCATCACAAAAATCTTTATTTAGCGATTCATTTTTTCCAAACTTACTAAATTTTTTGCGGAGTTTATTCTAATGGAAAAATTACAAATAGTAATTACTGGTGCTGTTGGTTCTGGAAAAACAAGTTTTATTCGAGCGATTAGCGAAATTAAAGTAGTAGATACAGATCGTCGAGCTACTGATGAAACTGCCTTAATGAAATCAACTACTACTGTTGCTATGGATTTTGGCAAAATAACTCTCAATTCGGGACAAATTTTGTTTCTTTACGGAACTCCAGGTCAGTATCGCTTTGATTTTATGTGGGATATTTTAATTCGTAAAGTAGATGCTTATATTCTTTTGATTGATGCTCACAGTCCTCAATTTTTTCGTCAGAGTAGGCGCATTTTCAATTTCATGAAACAGCGAACGCAAATTCCAATGATTATTGGTTTAACTCATCTAGATTGCGAAAATGCCTGGAAACCAGACGATATCGCTCTAGCATTGGGAATGGTCGATCGCCATCTTCGTCCGCCAATAATTTGCGTTAACGCAGATCGCGCTGATTCTGTAGCTCAATGTTTAATTGTTTTAGTCGAGCAGTCGATCCGATTTTATCTGCCAAAAAAATGAAAGTAAAGCATTTCGATCGCCAAAAATTTAAGTAAAAAAATATTATTTATTTGGTAATTTTTCTCAGTTAATTATTTAAAAAATTTAGTTTTAAAAAAATATTTGAAATCAGTCAAACAGAGCGAGTAAATAGCTATTGCAAAAGGTGTATCTTTACAATTAAACTTCTTGCATAGCAATCTATCTCGATCTCAAATTTGTGTTCGAGAACTGCTTTACAAAACAGATAAAATCAGTCCCAAACTCAGCATGATTCAAGCTTCAATTTTACAAAATGTACTCCAAAACTTTGTTAATAGCACTCCTAATATTGAAGGATCTGCACTAGTTAGTCCTGACGGATTAGTTCTTACTTCAGTTTTACCCAATCACATGGATGAAGAAAGAACGGCGGCGATGTCTGCTGCAATGCTATCTTTGGGCGAAAGAATTGGCATGGAATTGGCTAGAGGCTCGATCGAACGTATTTTAATTCAAGGGGAAAAAGGATACAGTATTTTAGTTGGTTGTGGTAACGATGCCGTGTTATTAGTTTTGGCAAATCAATCTGCAAAACAAGGACTTTTATTTTTAGAAATTAAACGTTTGGTTACTGAAATTAAACCTTTGTTAGGTTGAGGACGTTTTGAGTTTGAAGACTTGTAGCATGTAGTTGTCGATCGCCAAAGTTTTTATTCAAAATAGGAAACAGGGAAAAGGGAACAGGCAATAGGCACTCTTGCAATAGGAAACAAACTTATTACTTAATTCCGAATCCCTAACCCCCTAACCCCTAACCCCTATTTTTATGCCTTCACCTCAGTGGCAAATTGCATCGACTGTAATAATCCCAGATTGGTTTTTATCGGCAGTACGAGAGTACACTCCGAATACAGATGGTCGTCATGTTGCTCGACTACTCTGGCAAAGAGGAATTCAAGATTTAGAAACATTACCTGGTTTTCTCAATCCAGATTGCTATCAACCAACTAGTCCGTTTGACTTCGGACAAGAAATGAAACTGGCGATGAAAAGACTTTTACTCGCTCGCCAAGCTGGAGAAAAAGTAACGATCTGGGGCGACTTTGATGCTGATGGCATTACTTCTACCAGCGTATTGTGGGATGGTTTGGGGCAATTTTTCCCAAAGCAAGAAAAGCTCGATTACTATATCCCCAATCGTCTGAGCGAATCTCACGGCTTGAATAATTCGGGAATAGAAAAACTAGCTACAGCAGGAACAACACTGATCGTTACTTGCGATACGGGTAGTACCAATCTACAAGAAATTGAATATGCCAGCCAATTAGGCATCGATATCATTGTTACCGATCATCATACTTTGCCAGAAGAAAGACCAAAGGTAATTGCTATTATCAATCCGCGCTACTTTAGTGAAACTCATTCTCTCTACCATCTTTCTGGCGTAGCAGTTGCTTACAAATTAATTGAAGCACTCTATCAAACTTTGCCAGAAGTTCCCCAACAACCCCTAGAATCATTACTAGATTTAGTAGCGATCGGTTTGGTTACCGATTTAGTTCGACTTAGTGGCGATTGTCGCTATCTAGCGCAACTCGGAATCGAACAGCTACAAAAACATTCAAATCCAGCTACATCAAATCGTCCTGGCGTTGCCCGTCTTTTAGAGTTGTGCAGGCGTAACGGCGATCGCCCGACTGATATTTCTTTTGGAATTGGCCCTAGAATTAATGCTGTCAGTCGCATTCATGGCGATGCTAGCTTTTGTGTCGAGTTGCTTACTCTGCGCGATCGCGAAGCAATCGAGGGTTTGGCACAAGCAGCGGAATTAGCCAACACTCGACGCAAATCCATACAAAAAAAAGTTTTAGAAGATGTCAAAAAGAAACTAGAACGCATCGATTTATCTACCACTAGCGTGATAGTTCTCGAAGATCCTCAATGGCAAGGAGGAGTTTTAGGACTAGTAGCCGGTCAAATTGCTCAAGAATACGGTCGCCCTACTATACTGTTGAGTAGCGGGGTTGAGGATGAGGAGGCAGAGAATTCCGTGAATTCCGTAGAGACAAGGCGGGATTTACGTCCGTTACCTCCGCAAAGTTTACCCGCCGCGCGAGATCTCGCGTCTCTACCCTCAGAATATTTATTGGCAAGGGGTTCGGCGCGATCGGTTAACAACATTGACTTATACGAATTAGTTAAATCTCAAGAACATTTGTTACATCGTTTTGGCGGTCATCCTTTTGCGGCGGGGTTGAGTTTACCAGTTGAAAATATTTCTTTGTTACGCGACGGACTCAACCAACAATTGAAGCAAAAGATCGATGTTTCTTCTTTGTCGTCAGTTATTACCGTAGATTTAATTATTACTGTCGCCGAATTAGAACAGAGTGACGGCATGGATTTATTTCGCGAACTAAAATTACTCGAACCTTGTGGAATGGGTAATCCTGCCCCAAAATTATTAATTCAAAACTGTTGGTTTAGTAATACTTGGACGCAATACAAAGGCAAAGATTTGCGTGGCAAAGAAATTCAATATACTAAAACCACATTTAATATTTGGGATAAAACTGCAAGTCAAGGTTTTCCTGGTCTTTGGTGGGAACATAAAAAAGAAGAATTACCCCAAGAACAAAATTGCGATGCAATTGTCGAACTCGATTACAATGCTTTTAAAAAACGTTACGAAATACGCTTGTTAGATGTTAGACCGAGTACAAAAAACGAACAACTTGACAGTAAAGTTGTGAAGATCGAATTGTTTCGCGATCGCCGTCACGACGATTTAAATTCAAAACTTCAAACTTTGTTATTTGGTTGCACTAGTTGGGATGAATTACAAAAAAACTACCAACAAGCAATTTTGGCAGGTCAAACACTAACATTAAATCATTCTCTTACAGAACCAGTCTCACCAGAAGAAACTTGGCAAACTTTGGTAGGTATAGCTAAATATCTCAGTCGCACTAGTAAAAATGTTACTAAAACCCAACTAAAAGAAAAATTATCATTGAGCGATCGAACTCTAGAATTGGGTATAAAAGCACTCGCGCGATCGGGATTTGTTTGTCACTATCAAAACAAATCCTGGTATTTCTCTTACTCCACTCAAATTTCTTCAGAAGCTCAAAACGCCAAAACGACTTTTTTAGAAGCCCTTGAAGAGGAACAATTTCAACGTCAATATTTTTCACAAGTTCCCCTCTCTATTCTTTGCGAACAGATCGAGCAATATTAAATACTCAGTAGTTAGTCGATCGAAGAATTGCTCATCGAAGAGATATTTGCAGAAGTTTTCCATAACCGTGCGATCGTGCTTTTGGGCGTTTGGCTAATCTTTTACGCTTGGACTAACTCCTATCCCCTTCCCTTAAGGGCTTTTTGAAAGTTTCTACGATAACCTTTATTAGCAACGAACAAAGCAGGCCACAATATAGATAGAGCCAGCTTGGTTGGTAAACTAGGGTTGAAGTTGGTTCGAGAAAAACCTTTCCAAAATTTCCAAATACCACCTACGTAAATAACTAGTAGGAAGATACCAATTAATTTCGCCATATTGCTAGCAGTCCTCTTTTGCAGCTTTCTTATTCAATTTTAAGACAATAAATATACACTCCCATCAATACGATCGCACCATGCCACCAAATTAAACAATATTTGCAACCAATCCTAGAGAGTAGATAAAATATAAGTATTAAAACCATCGATCGACTACACCTTTATCGTAAATTTCTGTCTCGATCGCGCCACTAGCTCGAACAATTCTCTCAAAATTTAGGAGTAAAAATATGGACGGTGTGGAGCTATTCAAAAAATCGTTAGGAAATTGGGAAGGTCGTCGTTGGTATGTTTATGATAATGGCGATCGGGTAGTTCGATACACTCAATTTACCAATGAGATAATCCCGTCTGAAAATTTTTTATTTCCAAATGGAATTTCTGTAAATCATACTTTTAAAGTTTGGAACGTTACCGAGAAAAAACTAGAGAATGAAATGTCTACACTGTTACATGCCTGTCCCGAATATATAGTTCGTGGTATAGGTTATTTGGGACAGGAAAGTATTGAATGCCCGATTACATCGTTTGGTACTGACATGTGTCGCATGGTCACAACTTACAAAAATGGTTGGACTCATATGGAGTTTTTCCACATGCTTAGTCCTGAGGTACGAGCGCGGAACATCCGTTACGATGGTATTAATTGTAGCGGCACTTTTCTAGAAAATCGAGTGGATGATTTACCACAGTTAACTCTAGAAGATATGGTAAGTATTTGCCTTGGTCATAGTTGCTAATTTTATGGACAAATATCTGCGGTAAAAATTTTTCTCGAAGCCCTTTAAAGAACCAAACGAACAAACTTTTTCTTACCGAGTTGTAAAACTTTTCCTTCTAAATCTTTGGCAGAATCAAAAGTTAAATGAGGATCGCTGACGCGATCGCCGTCAATTCTAACTGCACCGCCTTCAATTTGTCTTTTAGCATCGCCGCTACTTTTACACAGTCCGCTGACGTTGAGAACATAAGCTAATTTGGCAGGAAATTCTAGCTCAGCTAAAGAATATTCGGGAACGGCATCGCTATTGCTGGTATTTGCGCCTAAAACGATTTCTTGGGCTGTTTTTTGCGCTTGTTCTGCGTTTTCGCGCCCGTGAAACTGTGAAGCAACTTCTACGCCCAAAAGTTTTTGACATTCTCGCGGATTTTCGGGCAGTTTGTCCAAAGGCAAGTTGGTAAGCAGTTCGAAATAGTCTTTTAGCAGTGCGTCGGGAATTTTTTCTAGTTTGGAATACATTGAAAGGGCATCTTCTTTTAACCCTACATAATTGCCTAGTGACTTAGACATCTTTTGCGTGCCATCAGTGCCAATCAAAATTGGCAACAACAAACCGAACTGAGGTGTTTTACCAAAATGTCTTTGTAAATCCCGACCGACCGCAATGTTAAATTTTTGGTCTGTGCCTCCCAATTCTACATCGGCATCGATCGCCACCGAATCGTAACCCTGCATCAACGGGTAGAGAAATTCATGCAAGTAAATCGGATTTCCTTGAGTGTAGCGCAGGTCGAATCCTTCTTTTGCTAACATTTGCCCGACTGTCATCGTCGAAAGCAATTCGAGGATTTTGCTTAAATCTAGTTTGGCAAGCCACTCAGAGTTATAGCGAATTTCTAGTCTTCCTGGTGTATCGAAATCGAGAATGGGACGTAATTGCTCCAAGTAACTTTGTGCGTTTTGCTTGACTTGTTCGGGTGTTAGCTGGGTGCGTACTTCTGATTTTCCAGTCGGATCGCCAATTTGTGCGGTAAAATCGCCAATAATTACGACAGCAACGTGTCCTGCATCTTGAAATGCTCTTAATTTGCGGAAAGGAATGCTATGACCTAAATGGATATCGCTACCAGTTGGATCTATACCTAGTTTAATCCGCAACGGGCGATCGCTTTTGAGGATCCGCCGGACGAGATTTTCATTAATATCCTCAGAGTCTGGCTGGTTGGGAAAAATTTCACTCGTTCCGCGATCGAGCCAGTTTAGATTTCGATGTTGTTCATTGTTCATTGTCGTAGGCGTAAGCCGAGCCGTTAGGCATCGTTCATTGTTTATAGTTTATAGCCGTAGGCGCAAGCCGAGCCGCTCTAGCATCGCTTGCTTAATTATTACCTAAATTAATTATCGATCGCGATCGCCAAAATTTGTTTTTGTTTTAGCTATTACAATCGTAAATTTAGAAAAGCCGATCTTGTAGGTTGGGTAAATAATACACAGCGATAGCTCAAATATTGTTTTTGTCTGTAATTCTAGTCACAATATGTGTTTACGATCGACTACCTATCCTACTTGCGATCGAGTGAAAATTGATTCTTCAAATCATCTAGTTTTGATAAAAATCATCTCCTAAAAAAATTAGGTCAGTTAAATATTCAAGATTTTGTTTGGATGCAGTTACTTCAATAATTAGTAATTGATATCTGTTAAGTTTATGTTTGATTAAGATTTTGGCTCTGTTAATAATCTATACATATAGTTAGTGAAAATAAAATGAACAAAATGGTTATTGTTGGAAGTATTTTCATAATCTGCTTGTGTATTTGGTTGTTAAATAAATCTTCTCCCCTGCAAACTTGGCAACTTTCGGGAGTTAGTAATGCTATTGCTTTTAGTTCCAATAGTGAATTACTAGCTACATCTTCAGGACCTATAGAGGAACGTAAAGTAGAACCATATTACGGTATGTATCGAGCTAATAGTAGTGTGGAACTAAGAAATCTGAAAGATGGTTCAATAGTTCGTACTTTCAAGGTTTTTTATGCCACTAGTATTGCTTTTAGTCCCGATAATTCTCTAATTGCGGTGGGGAATTTTTTAGGAGAAATTTTTATCTGGCGTGTTGAGGATGGAGAATTAATTTATTCACTTAATCCTCCTACCAAAAGGCAGATTAGCAAGTCAATAGGGAAGCTGATATTTAGTTCGGATGGTAAAACGCTTGTTTCGGTCATAGGCACTACTGTAGATGTTTGGAATGTTTTAGATGGACAAGTTCGCTACAGGATATCAAACGAATTTGCCTCAACTACGAGCATTAGCACAGATAGTAAGCTTTTAGCGACCTTAAGTAACCCTATTACTATATATCGACTAAATGATGGAGCTATTATTCGTCAACTTAAAGTGAGTGGTATAGCTAAATTCAGCCAAGACTGGAAACTGCTTGCTATTCCTCGCATCGATAAGATTTCACTGTACCGTATCGAAGACGATAACGATAGTCCTGTAGCTGAAATTACTTTACCTGGTTTTAGAGAAGACAAAAGTGTTAGCAACTTCTCGTTCAGTCCAGATGGTCAGTATCTTGCATTATCATCCAAAGAATCTGACCAAAGTATTGGTGGAGGACTTTTTGTAGCAACTGGTTCGATCCATCCTAAAAATATGTGGTCACATCTAGTTCTCTGGCGATTAAATCTCTTGCCTAATGGAAATTACTCTCTCAAAAAACAAAAACTACAAACTTTGAAAAATAACTCCACCAATTCTTTAGCCTTTAGTCCAGATGGAAAAATCTTAGCCAGTGGTGGTATGCGAAAAACTCTCGATTTGTGGCAAATACCGCCACCACAACAACCAAGGTTATTGAAAATTCTGCTAACTAGTACTATTGCAGGATTGATTTTTTATGTAATTCGTTACGCCTAGATTGCATTACGCTCTGCGTAAAAAAGAAGTTTACTGTGTTGACAGTTAGCTAAAAATCACCGATACAGAATCTACCAACCTCAATGGTGCAACCGTCACAATCACCAATCCTCTACAATACTGATGGGGCGGTTGCTGGCTTGGGTACGGGCGCTCAATTTGCTACTGTTACTGGTATTCCTGCACTGAGTGCGTCGGATTTTGTCCTTCAAGCCTAATTGAAAAACGCTGTCTAATTATTAATTAATCGAAATCGCCCTGACACCAGCATTCAAAAGCTGAAAAATTGGGCGATTTTTTGGCGATCGTTGGGATAAAAATACAAAACTAGCCAAAAAGGAACAAAATCTTTTAAACTTACTGCATTACCATTTTGGTCGCAAGCTTCAAAGTCAGGTGCAATTTGTCCGATTTGAATTGTTTTGCCCATAATTTTTACTTTTTTTGGTATCAAAAGTATAAAATACTATACTCGATCGACAATTATGCGGATAATCTTTACCAACAACTATCCGATGGAATTAATTTGGCATGAATGGCTTGCTAAAAAAAGTGCAGGTCATCACTTATGGGGAGCATCGGATTTTAAAAAACACAAAATAGATTTTGAAATTTTACCTTACGAAAAATTTAGTGTATTAAAAAAAGTTGGTGGCAGTCTCAAGTTTTTGGGGGATTTGGATCAACAATTGAGGATTATTCTGCATTCAAGAAAATACGATATTGTTTATTCTGCCTGTCAATACAATACTTTTTTATTGTCAATTTTAAGGAAATTTGGTTTGTTTACAAAACCGATCGCGATCGTCGTTCATCACAAAATTAAAAGCGTTTTTAAACATAAAAATATTTTTAATTTTTTTTATTCTGGTCACGATAGTTTTATTTGCTTAAATAGTGCTGTAAAAGAACAGTTGATCGAAGAATTTAACATACCAGAAAATAAAATTTATTTATTGGAATGGGGTGTTGATTTACCGTTTTATCGAGCAAAATCGAATCGAATAAAAAAACCATCTCAGCCATTAATTGTTAGTGCTGGAGTGACTTACCGAGATTATGAAACCTTGATTCAGGCAGTAAGCGGAGAAAATTGTCATTTACATATTTACTGCACCAAAGATTCTCAACCAAGTCTTGAAAATGTAAAAATTACTAATAATATCGACATTAAATATAAAGACGACGAAACAGTCGATCCAAACGTTTTTGGTAGTAATTTATACTCGACAAAAGAACTTTTACCTGAATACGAAAAAGCGCTAGCAATAGCAATTCCCTTACAAGATAAACCCGAAAATTTGGTCGGACTTACTAGTCTTTTAGATGCCATGGCAATGGGAAAAGCGGTAATTATGACCAGAAATCAACAAATTGATATCGATATTGAAAAAGAAAGAATTGGTATTTGGATCGATCCTAATGATGTAAAAGGCTGGCAAAAAGCAATTACCTATTTGACGGAAAATCCAGCAGAAGCAAAAAAAATGGGCGATCGCGCTCGTTACTTGTGCGAAAAAAAATACAATATCGAACTTTTTAGCCAAGGATTAGTAAAGATTTTTCAAAATCTACAGAAAAAGTAGACCGATCGAACGCTACAATTCTTGCTTTCAAACAAAAAATAAACAACAAATGACAGTTTTGGTCATAGTCAGAAAAGGCAACAAAGCTTGTATTGCTGCCGATACACAAACCAATCAAGGAAATATCGTTTTACCGGGCGAATATCAAATCAAAAAAAGTAGAAGTAAAATTATCCGTTTTAAAAATACTTACATTGGTATTAGCGGTAGTGCGGCACACAAACGAGTTTTTGATTCGATCGTAAAGAATTATCCCGATCGATTAAATTTTGAGGGAACTGACAACATTTTTGAGACATTCAGAAGTATTCATACTATCTTGAAAGACGAATATTACGTGCTTTCTGAAGAAGGAGAGGAACAACCCTACGAATCGAATCAAATGTGTGGAATAATCTGTAATTCTACGGGCATATATGATTTTGATAGTTACAGGGAAGTTGCCGAATTCAGTCAATATTGGGCTTCGGGTAGCGGAATGCAAATTGCTTTAGGAGCATTGTATGCAGCATATGAATTACTCGAAGATGTAGAACAAATTGCCAAAATAGCGGTAGAAGCAGCCTGTAAATTAGACGATAGTTGCGGACTACCAGTGGAAAGTTACTTAGTCGATCTCAAAAAATAATGAAATTCAGCGAAGTTATTGAAAAACTCGGAGAAAAAGCTAGTTGTAATAGCTTGTCAGTCGCTTCCTTCAATCCCGAAATAACTGGAGTAGCAGCGATCGAAAGCGCTACAAAAGAAACAATCAGTTATGTCGAAGGAGATAAATTTGCTGTAATGTTGGAGCAAACAGAAGCTGGTGCCGCGATTTTGCCTCTCAACGCATCTTTACAAGCAAAAGCGACAGAAAGAAACATAGCTTGGATTGCTACCAAAGAACCCAGATTATTGTTTGCCGAGGCGATCGCCCTTTTTTATCAACCATTCCACCCATCTGCTGGCATTCATCCCACCGCCGTCATCGCGCCTTCTGCTGCGATCGGTAAAGACGTTCATATCGGCGCTCATGCAGCGATCGACAAAGGAGTTAAAATCGGTACTGGGGCTTGTATTCATGCCAACGTAGTTATCTACCCAGACGTAGAAATCGGCGATCGCACTATTTTACATGCTAATTGTACCATTCACGAACGTAGTAAAATTGGTGCTAACTGCGTGATTCATAGTGGCGCTGTCATTGGCGCTGAGGGATTTGGTTTCGTTCCCACCGCCCAAGGTTGGGTAAAAATGGAACAATCTGGTTATGCAGTTTTAGAAGATGGTGTAGAAATTGGTTGCAATACCACGATCGATCGTCCCGCCGTCGGCGAAACCAGAATCGGAAAAAATACTAAACTCGATAACTTGGTGCAAATCGGACACGGTTGTCAGATCGGTCAAAATTGTGCTTTCGCCGCACAGGTAGGCTTAGCTGGTGGTGTTCGCGTTGGTAATAACGTCATTCTCGCTGGACAAGTAGGGATAGCCAATCAAGCACACATTGGCGACGGCGCGATCGCCTCTGCTAAAACTGGCATTCACAAAGATGTCCAACCAGGAGAAGTCGTATCTGGGTTTCCCGCCGTTTCCCATAAAATCTATCTTAAAGCCAGCGCCATCTACAGCCGCTTGCCCGAAATGTATCAAGCTTTCAGGCAATTGCAGAAAAGGGTGAAGGAATAGATAAAAACTCCTGTAAATCGATTAATACTCGATCTCCTCATCCTAGGAAGTTTTCTATTCGATCGCGCACGATCGGAACGTCCAAAATTTATTCATCCTTAAGTCTTAGATTTAAATTGGACTATAGTCCTACTTAAAATCTCTAAAAATAGGATTTCAGTCCATAGATAAAATATTTGTCTGAGTTTAAAGTAAAACTAGATTATTCTTTATTTCATTCAAATTTCTTCTTTGCTTTACCAGAGAAATTCAGAATGAGGTTAGGGGAAAGGGAAAAAAGATTTATGTTTAAAGATAAGTCTTCGCCTTTTCCCTTTTTTATTGTTCGTACAAAAAATTGTGCCTGCCGTGCGCTATCTAATTAAACGCAAAACTCATCCCCTGCGCTTGTTACTTTATTTGGAATGGATTCTATTTGGTATTACCATTGTTACCAAGTTTTCTTTTGCTAAAATTCCGCCTCATTTGCCTCCTTTTCCTCCTTTCCCCGCACACTTTTCGCCCTTCTCAATTTTAAGCATAATTGCTTTTGGTTTGATGGGGTTATGGTTGCCCAATAACAAGTATTTTGCCAAAATCCTTTACATAGTCTTAGGTTTTGCTCTAATTGGCATCGCTGCTTGGGTAAACGCTCGTTCTTTTAATGTTTTCCCCGCACTGCTGCTGATTATGGTAATTCGAGGCTGTTCGATTTTCAAGTTTACAGGCTCTGCGATCGTAGCAGGATTGTCTTTTTCAACATTCGTACTGTCGCTAGCTTTTTCGGTGCAAAATGGGTTCGATCGCCTGAGAATCAGACGAGTACCAACACTTATCGTACCTGGATTGAGACCAAAAATTCTTCACCAATCTGGTTTCGATCTCAATGAAGAACAGTTAAGAAATTTTGTCTTAAATATGGCATTAAATTCTACTGTCTTATTTGGTTTAATTGCCATCTTCGTTTTACTTTTAGTCAACGCTTTACTAGCAGAATACCGTTCTCGTCAGGAATTGGCGATCGCTAACGAACAATTACGGAATTATGCTTTACTAATTGAAGACCGCGCCATGTTACAAGAGAGAAATCGCATCGCCCGCGAAATTCACGACTCGCTCGGACATTCTCTGACAGCTCAAAGTATTCAACTAGCCAACGCCTTGTTATTTTTGCGATCGAATTTCGACAAAGCCCAAAAGTTTGTCCGAGAAGCCAAACAACTTGGTGCTGAAGCACTGCAACAAGTCCGTCATTCTGTCGCCACATTACGCGCCGATCCCTTGCAAGGAAAATTGTTACAAGTCGCGATCGCCGAATTAGTTACCGATTTGCAACGCCGTACCGAAATTATTCCCCATTGCGCGATCGAACTTCCTCCTGTCTTACCCAATGAAATAACCGTAACTGTATATCGTATAGTGCAAGAAGCACTTACAAATATCATCAAACATTCCGAGGCAACAGAAGTAAAAATTTCACTCAAAGCGATCGCGAATTCTCTGGAAATTTTTATTAAAGATAATGGAAATGGATTCTATCCGAAAGAAAACACTACTGGATTCGGACTGCAAGGTATGCGAGAACGAACGGCAGCTTTGGGAGGAACTTTTTCTCTTTCTAGTTCACCTCTTCAAGGCTGTCAAATTATCGTTAAAATTCCTTTAACTGGAGATTGGACTGTTTAGCGATCGGCAGAAGTCAAGGTAGAGACGCGAAATTTCGCGTCTCTACAAAAGTCACGCATTCACGCATTCACGCATTCAAAAGTAACTCGCTACTTGCTACTCGCTACGCGGCACACTTTCCCCTATCCCCTATCCCCTAAAAAATGATTCGCATCCTTTTAGTAGACGACCAAATTATTATTCGTCAGGGATTGAGAAGTTTGTTAGAGTCTCAACTTGACTTTCAAATCGTTGGCGAAGCGGAAAATGGCAAAAACGCGATCGCGCAGATTCAACAACTTTACGATACGCCACAAAAACCAGACGTTGTTTTAATGGATGTACGGATGCCCGTTATGGATGGTGTAGCTGCTACTAAAGCAATTTGTAAGGAATTTGAAGCGATCGCTATTTTAGTTTTAAGCACTTTTGACGACGATGAATATATCTCCCAAGCAATGCAATATGGTGCAAAAGGTTATTTGCTAAAAGATACGCCACTAGAAGAATTAGCTAGCGCTTTACGAGCCGTACAAAAAGGATACACTCAATTAGGGCCTGGATTATTTCAGAAATTTTTAGCCAAACCTCCCACAAGCGAGCTACCTCCAGCTTTAGCTCGACTTACTCCCAGAGAAAAAGAAGTATTATTCTTAATTGCCAAAGGCGCAAGCAATCGCGAAATAGCCGAACAACTGTATATCTCAGAAAGAACGGTTAAAGCCCATATTACCAGCATTCTCAGTCAATTAAATTTGCGCGATCGAACTCAAGCGGCGATTTTGACAAATTCTTTTCTAGGGAGCAAGCAATAAAATCCTGCTACTTTTTAAATCTGCGAACATAATAAAACCCAGACAAAATAGCGATCGAAATAATCGCGACTAAATTAGATGGCTCTGGTACTTTGGCGTTGCTATTGCTAGCTTGAGAAACATTTTCATCACTACTGACAAGCTCGGTATTAGCACTTGATGTAACAATATCACTAGCGAGTTGAGTGCGATTGTTATTGATAATTGTACCGATCGTGCCAACATAGCTAGAAACCCTAGTCGCGCCTATAAAAGCACCGTATTTAGCTTCCTTGCTAAAATAAGAATTCACTCCAGCTAAATAACCGTCGATAAACATGCCGCCGCCGCTATCTCCCGAAGCAATGCTGTACTCTAAATCCAGGGGAATATTAGCTTTACCAAAAAGATTATTCAAGCCAGAAGGAGAATCAAAATCAGATATCAAAACTTTTTCCGAACCATTTGAGTAATATTCCGAACTCACGCCATCAATCAGGTTAGTACCAGCTATTTTTAAATTATCATTTTTTTCTTTTGCGCCAGTATTACCGTTACCAAGCGCACCAAAACCTACAAAAACTCCAGTTGCACCTTTCTCGAGATCGCTGGTGTAGAGAGTAGCTGGTTTGATGTTGTTTACTGGTGAATTTAGTTGAAAAAGACCGATATCGACACCTGCATAGGAATCTTCAATTCCTCCATCTTTCCAACCATCAACAA
>JBOFLQ010000087.1:0-11331 GCA_051657945.1 Xenococcaceae cyanobacterium
AGTTCTGGTACTGGTGGTTTGTTCTATAACGAAAATGGCAGTGAGACTGGATTAGGTACAGGATATCAATTTGGTGTCTTTACCAATTCTTCAATCTTGACAGCTAATGATTTTGTCATTCAAGATTAACCAAATAGACTTTTTCTAATGGTCTTACAGTGTTTTTCAATTAAAATGGACTAAATTTGAATGATAGGGGTAAGGCATTGCGCCTTACCCCTATCGTTTTTAATCTGGTTTATCGATCTGAAAATTACTGGAAAACTTTCTCTTTTTTAACTCTAATTAATCCGTAAGCGCCTTCTTTACCGAGCAATTCATAATCGTAGGGTTGCAAACGCAGTCTTTGAGGATATTTGGGCAGACTTAACATTAAAACTGTATCTGGTTCATTTTTATTGTTGAGAGTCTGTTTTAAATGCTCGATCGCTTCGGTGGCATTATCTAAAAATCGAACATTGCGTTGAGTATAGAAAACTACGCTAGCTTTAAGAGAACCGATCGCCAGAATTTCTTCGTTGGGTTTTGCTACTTGGGTAATTAGTGTCGATAATTTTCTAAGCGGTAACTGACGTTGAGAATCCATCAAATTAGTAGCCGCAGGAGTTATAAAAATCATAAATGCCATAAACGTAGCTAAATTGGCACTCCACAACCAACGCCAATTGCTTTTTTTCAACAACAGCATAATACAGGCGATCGCGCCCAATCCCCAAACCAAAGCTGATTGTAATGGCAAACCAGATAGTTGTAATATTTGACCGAGATAGGGAGAATCTGGATCTTTAGCGATGAGTTGAGGACTGATAAAACTAGCGACAGATAATATTAGCAAAATAACAATATTAACGATCGCGCTCATTAAAAATCCATTAAAACGTTTAGTCTGCTTCTGTGCTTCTCTGCTTTTTTGCTCCTCTTCACCATTTCCCAAAAATACTACACCCATTCTTCCACTCCACAACAGAGTTACTAGAATTGCTGCGGCTGGAATTAAAGGAAGAATGTAACTAGGAAGTTTAGTAACAGATATAGAAAAGAAAACAAAAATAACTGCCAACCAAAATAGACAAAATATTCCCAAATGAGTCGATCGCCCAACAGATTGCCAATATTTACGTTGCCAAGGGCGCAAACGCGCGATCGCGAGTGGTAAATAAACCGACCAAGGTAAAAAGCCAAGTAGTATAACTATTACATAATAATAAATTGCCCCTGGATGACGGCTGACAACGCTGGTATACCTTTGCAAATTGTGATACCCAAAGAAAATGCCTATATATTCCCAACCATGGGCTAAAGATACCAAAATAAACCAAGGTAGCGCGATCGCCAAGAAAATCAAACTACCTGACAGTAATCCCATCTCCCGCAAAATTTGCCCAAAATTGCCTAAATAAAGCCCAAAAGCAAAAATAATGGCTGCTGGTAAGACAATTCCTACAGGCCCTTTAGCTAAAACTGCCAAAGCCGCAAACACATAAAATGCCAAATACCATTTATTGGGAAACGACCAGAAAAAATTCTTTCTATTTTCTAATCCCTGTAGAGACAAGGCGGGATTTTCTGAGGTCTCCTCAGAAAAGTTTACCCCCATTCGAGGGCAAGCCCGCCGTGCGACATGTCGCGTCTCTACATCTAAATTTTGCTCCCCGTTCCCTCTTTCCGCATATCCCAGGAAAAACGAAAACAAAGCCATTGTCATCGATGCAGCAAGAAACATATCGGAAACGCCCGTTCTACCCCAAGCAATAACTAATGCGTTGAGGGCAATAATTGCCGTACCGATCCAAGCAGAAATCCAAAGATGACGCTGAGAAAGAGAGTGTTTTAGCATGGCAGGGCTGGCAAAACCATATTTGCGTAGCGTCCAAAATCCGAGAGTTGTCATGGCGATCGCGAATAGTGCTGCGGGAATTCTTGCCGCCCATTCATTAATTCCAAAAATTTTAAAAGCGATCGCGATCGACCAATAACTTAGAGGTGGTTTGTCAAAACGAGTTTCGCCGTTCCAATAGGGAGTAACCCAATCATTTCTAACCAGCATTTGGCGGGCAGCTTCAACAAACATGGGTTCGGTTTTGTCGATTAAACCAATACCACCCAAGTTATTTAAAAAAGCTATCCAAGCGATTACTAATAACCAAATACATGAAAGACTCCAAATTAATTTGGGCGATTTTTTGAACATTTTTCCCTTACCCTCACCCACGAACTATTATTTATATTGCGTCGAAACAATAAACTATGAACTACGAACTATGAACAATTTGTTCATCTACCCAAACGTTTTGCTGAATTTTGTTTCTTCCTGGCGAATTTTAGCAGGGTTAGAGAAATTGTGAGCCAAATATAGCCAACCAAATAACTGCCAATAATATCAGTCGGCCAATGTACTCTTAAATAGACGACGCTAAAGCCCATTAAAATTAAAAATATAGTGGTCGCACCATAAATATATTTTGTTAAATGGGGAAATTGTTCGGCAAGTAAATATGCTAAATAAAAATAAAGTATAAAATTACCCGCAGCATGACCGCTAGGAAAACTTCTTCCCGTAACATCAACTAGTTTTTCATCAGGACGACGACGAGCAATTAAAGGTTTGAGAATGCGATCGATGAGAATTAAAATACCAAGGGCAGAAAAACCCAAAACATTGGCTTCAGGGTAATATTTGCGCCAGTAGAGAATTACTATACTTACAAAAACTACAGTTGCAGCAAAATATTCATCGCCTATAAAATAAAATGCTCTACAGATGAAAATTAGTAATGGATTGTTTTCTGGACTTACAAATTGACGCAGCCATTCCAGTATAGAACTGTCAAAATAAAAAGGTTTCCACTCTTCTACCAAAACAGCTAACCAAATAAATCCAATTAAAGCAACTAGGCTAATAGTTAGCCTAGTTCGATTAGAAGCACCGATCGCAGCAAAAGAACGATTTTTCGAGCTAAACTTCATTTGATAGGGCGAAGAATATAGAGTCTAGATTACAAGCTAAACAGACTCGATCGCATCATATCCTGTTTCCTAATTAGAAAATACTCATACCAAATTAAAAAATGTTTGCGATCCTATCGAGCGTAGGGACGTTCCATGGAACGTCCCTACATTCGTCAGAAGTCAGCACTCAACAACCCCTTCTCCTTCAACCACTCTCTATTAAACAGCTTGGACTGATAGCGCGCGCCACCATCGCACAGAATCGTGACAATAGTATGACCTCGCCCCATTTGCTTTGCTAGTGCTACTGCTGCACCAACATTAATACCAACCGAACCGCCCATAAATAATCCGTCTTGGTAAAGTAACTGATAAACTACTCTTACTGCTTCGCGATCGTCAATCTGAATTGCATCATCGATCGGTACGTCTTTCATATTTGCAGTAATGCGACTGTTACCAATACCTTCAGTAATCGAACTGCCTTGTGACTTTACCTCTCCCGTTTTAACATAACTATACAAACTGCTTCCCAATGGATCGGCGACTACACATTTAAGATCGGGATTTTTTTCTTTCAAAAACAAAGATACACCAGCAAATGTTCCACCCGTACCAGTAGACGCTACCCAAGCATCGATTTTGCCGTCGGTTTGTTCCCATATTTCTTTTGCTGTCGTTTCGTAATGGGCGCGTCGATTGGCTAAATTATCAAATTGATTTGCCCAAATTGCATTCTCCATTTCCGAAGCCAAACGTCCCGAAAGTCTTACGTAGTTATTGGGGTCTTTATATGGCACGGCGGGAACGGTACGCACTTCTGCACCCAGCGTCCGCAACATTTCGATTTTTTCTGGAGATTGGGTTTCGGGAATGACAATCAGGCATTTGTAACCCTTGGCATTGCAGATATGCGCCAAACCGATTCCAGTATTGCCAGCAGTTCCCTCTACTACAGTACCTCCAGGTTTGAGCAAACCTTTTTCTTCAGCATCTTTAATTATGTATAAGGCGGCGCGATCTTTTACCGAACCACCTGGATTGAGAAATTCTGCTTTTCCTAAAATTTCGCAACCCGTTTCTTCACTAAAGCTGTTTAAGCGAATTAACGGTGTATTGCCAACTGTTCCAACGAAACCGTCTTTTATATCCATCACTGAATTAGTTTTAAAAATAGAAATTTATCCTTGATATATTAAAGGCAAGCGCTTGTATTTTAAATAGAAACCAGCCACCATTAAAAGGACGATCGCAACCGTACCGATACCTAAAGGACTGGGAACCCAAAAAGCTGCTTCAATGTGATTGATTTGTCCTGGTTGTAATTGCCAAACGAGTCGATTTCCTAATTTTTCGGCGCTTAAAGCATCGCCATTATTAATGCTGCGCCCTCCCAAAGGTGTATTGAGTTGAAATTTAAGATCGATTAGAGAACCCGGACTGACAATGATTTTTCCCTGACTGGAAAGAACGCCTAAAGCGCGTAAATCGACATTTAAATTCAAGCGATCGCGCTCGAACAACAACAAGTTAGTCTGATTTAAAGACATTTGCGAGTTGAGTTGCACCAAATCTAATCCGTTTGGAGAGACAGCTTTTTCTTTACTTGATGTGTTGGGATTAAAAAAATTGTTGAATTTTTCGACAAGATCTCGACCGTTTCCAAATGGAATAGTAACAGTAATTTCTTGCGGCGAGGTTCGATCGATTCTTCCGTCTAGTTCTTTAGTACGATTTTCAATACTGGTCAGCCATTTTTTGGCTTCCGATTGATTAAAACTGGTAAACTGTTCGCCAATTTTGATGTACTGAACGATCGCGCCTTGATATTGACTATCAAAATTAATGCCCACATCATAGCGCACGCAACCAGTTAGTAAAGTCAATAGTAAAAAGGCACAAGTAAAAATTAGTTTGTTCATAGTTCATAGTTCATAGTTCATAGTTCATAGTTCATAGTTCATAGTTCATTGCTAACCCCTATTACTCATTACTTATTACTCATTACTCATTACTCATTACTCATTACTCATTACTTATTACTCATTACTCATTACTTATCCCCTAGACGCAACACCTAATTGTCCGAACAGAATATAAGGCATGTAAGCGCCGCCTCCTACCCATTCTGGTTTATCGCTGAGGTCTACTAAATTGTTAAACGCATCAAAAATATTACCAGCAACCATCGTATTTTTAACACGACCGACAATCTGACCATTTTCTACTTTGTAACCCAAGTCGAGATTGACCGAAAATTCTCCTGCAAGTTGGTTAGATTGTCCCGCACCGAGAACTTGTTCGACAATTAATCCTTCCTCCATTCCTGAAATCAAATCTTCGATCGAGGTGTTGCCAGGAGTCATGCAAAAATTGACTAAATCGGGGCTGGGACGAGATAAACCACCTCTAAAACCATTTCCCGTCGATTGACAGCCAGCACGGGCAGCCCAGCGACGATCCCAGTAAAATTGTTGCACGACTCCTCGATCGATTAAAACTTTACGAGTGGTGGGAGTTCCTTCATCGTCAAAGGGACAAACAGAAGGGCCGATCGAAGGATCTTCAAAAATAGTCAGACGTTCGTCAAAAAGTTTTTCGCCAACTTTATCGGCTAGAGGCGAAGCTTTTTGAACTACAGATTGACCTGAAAGAATTGTATCGAAAAGATTGCCGATCGTGCTAAGAGCCGATCTGGGAGTAAACAGAACGGGAAACGTACCACTGGTAATATTTGCGCTATGTTCGGCTCGTTGATATTTTTGTAACAATTTTTGAACGATCGCGTCGTAATCTGGTTCGCCATCGCGAGCGAGATCGTAGCTATAGGCTTGTAAAAAATCTTCGCCCCTGACCAAATTACCAGATACACTAGCACTAACTATTTTACTACTGCGTTCGGCATAAACGTTATTAGTCGTAGCTAATTCGATCTGACTCGAACGAACATGAAAGCCAACATCGACTAAAATATCAAGATTGTATTCGCGGACGCGATCGATCGCGCTTTCGCCAATTTTGACCAATTCTGCCGTAGTTGGCGGCGTATAATCGCTGCTTGGTGCTTTTAATTGTACGTTTTTAGCAAATTCAAACTCGACTCGATCGCCGATCGCGGCGGTTTGTTTGGCTGCCTCTACCAATTCATCCAAACGAGTCAAATCGGTAGAACTAGCAAACCCCAAACGCCCATTGTCAATAACTCTTAAAGCTACTCCACGAGTGGCTTTTGTCTGTAAGGATTTTAAACGATTGTTTTCAAACTCGATCGGCGTATCCTGACTGGATTGATAATAAACTTCTGCCTCTAAACCTTGGCTTTTAGCTGAATCAATAATTTTTTCGAGTATTGAATTTGTCATCTTAATTTAGGGTTCTTTCCTAAAGATTATTCTGTTTGTAGGGAACAGGGAACAGGGAATAGGGAATAGGGAATAGGGAATAGGGGATAGGGGATAGGGGATAGGGGATAGGGAGTAATGAGTAATAAGTAATGAGTAATGAATTTTTTACTTCACGACTTCTGAACGTCACGACTTCTGACTTTGCCCGATGCCCATTGCCCGATGCCCATTGCCCGATGCCCCTAACCCCTAACCCCTACTCTTCTTCTAAATCTTCTTTACTTGCCGCACTGCCGCCGCCGACGGTGACTAGGTCGATTTGTTGGCGGTAATAATCGACGCTTTTAACTTCTACTTCGACGCGATCGCCCAAGCGATAGGCAATACGGTTTTTACGTCCAACCAAACAACTATGGCGGGAACGATATTCATACCAATCATCTTTAAGAGAACTGACATGAACCAATCCTTCTACTAATAAATCTTCAATTTCCACAAAGAAACCGTAGGATTGAACGCCCGTAATTAAACCTTCAAATATTTTACCAGTGCGTTCCTTCATTTTTTCGGCTTTCTTTAAGCCTTCCAAATCTCGTTCGGCATCTTCTGCTAGTTTTTCCCGTTCGTTGAGATGGGAGACAACAGAAATTAATTGCTCTTCAAGAGTGGTTTGCACTTCTGTTGGTAAGACGTTCCAGTTTATTTGTCCGTAACAGTTGCTGCTGCGAAGATCTACGGCATTTTTAACGCGACTGTGACGGCGATCGCGTCCTTCGGTAAACACTGCTTTGAGTACTCTTTGAATTAGTAAATCGGCATAGCGCTGTGCTGGAGAGGCACAACGAGTATAAGCATCAGGATAAGCTAAACCAAAATGAAAGCCTGGATGAGTAGAATACTTGGCTGATTTGAGCGAAGCTTTGAGAAGATGGTTTAAAACCTTAGATGCTGAAGCTTTGGCAAATTCTTGCGTTAACAATTGATAGTCTTGTGGTTTAATTTCTTCAGCAGAGGATAACTCAACATCTAAACCGAGATTAGCTCCCAATTTGAGCAAGTCTTCTAGTTCTTCTAAATCTGGTTCTGACTGTGTGCAGTAAATACCAGGAAGTCCTAAAGCGATGAGATAGTCGGCTACTGCTTTACCTGCGAGAACGACTAATTCAGTTAGCAGCGATCGCACGGGTAGGGCAGGATCGGCGACGATCGCGCCCAATCTGCCTTCATCTTTGAATAGATAATGACGCTCTGAGAGAGTAATTTCAAAACAACTGCGTTGTAAGCGTTGAGCTTTGACTTTGGGAGCAATTTTAAAAAACAATTCCTCGAACATTTCAGCCACTTTGGCTAATTCTGGTGCGCTTTTGCTTCGATCGCCAAGTAACGATTGAATTTGTTCGTAATCGAGCAGATAGTCAACTTTGATAACACTCGGTTCAAAATTAGCTTCAACTACTTGTCCTTTGTCGTCAATAGTTAAGAAAACAGAAACCGCGCCTCGCTCTCGATCTGGCACTAGGGAAGTGCGTTGAATTACCGCCTCTGGAAATAAAGGTAAAGCTTTTGTTCTTAAGTTTATTGCTGTTCCCCGTTTCTTTGCTTCTAGATCGAGGGCGGAATCTGGCTCGATATAATGCGCTACATCGGCAATGTGAATTCCCACTCGCCAAGCGTCAGAATCAGTTTTTTCTAAACTAAAAGCATTTTCGATCGAAGAATTTTTTTCTAGTTTCGAGTCCGTTTCGATCGCGATTGTCAGTAATTCTCTTAAATCGAGACGTTTCTTAATCTCGGCTTTGGTTAAATCTTTAGGTAAATTGCTAGTTGCTTTAATTACTTTTTCTGAAAAAGTTTGCGGTAAATCGTGCTTGCAGGAGACAATATCTAAATCTGAGGCTGCTTCGGCATCCGAACCAAGAACTTTACTTACTTTCCCGATCGGTGGATTTTGAGCGATCGGATAGCGCATTACCGTAACGTGAACTAAATGATCGATCGCTTCAGTAAGATTCTGTCCGTTTTGCCTCAAATTCAATTCAAACAGCAGTCGATCGTCTAAGGGAATCGCTCGAAAACCTTCTTCTGTTTGCGTTACAGTCGCCAATAAAGAAGGGTTGGCTCGCTCTAAAATCACCTTAACTTCTCCTTCGGGAGAACGACGACGACTTCCTTCTTTAATCACTCTGACCAAAACGCGATCGCCATTCCAAGCATTGCTTAAATGGCTTTCTCTGACATAAATATCGTCCGAACCTTCGTTATCTTGAATGGCAAAGCAAAATCCTTTGCTAGAACAACGCAATTTAGCTTCGACTACGTCATCTTCATAGGCGCGACGATATTTTCCGCGTTCTTTAACTATAACGCCAATTTTTTCGAGCGCATCCAGAGCAATTTGTAATTTGAATATACTTTCTTCGTCTTCGCAGCCGAGTTTTTTTTCTAATACTTTACCCGCAACTAATTTATCATCGACAAAATGGGAAAGTAGTGTAGCGATTGAAAATTCCATTTACAATATTCCTTCGATTCCGAGCTTAAAAGTAGATGCTCTTGTAGATTGCGATATGCTTCCTAGCAATTTAGTTTTCTCAACTGTCTCAAGCGAGCGATCGTAGACGATGACAAGGAAATGCCTGAAACTGAGGGGAATCTAGCAGGCTCGTGCCTGCTCCTTTGGCTCGAAACCAGCCAAATCCTCCAATCCGTTCTATGTCAGAATCGCTCACTAGAGTGCGCTCAGAAACCACTAAAGGGCTAGATTGCATTAGATAGAGGTTGTTTTGCTCCCAAGTGAAGCGTCATCCGCATTCCGAAGCTTTCTCCAAAGGAGTAGTTTTCGCAATGCGCTGGTTCACGTAAAAGCAACACAAACAACGATAGTTTGCTGTCAGATCCTAGCTTTTGGCTATATTCTCGTTTTTTCACAGATAAAACTCGAAGTATAAAAACGAGATCGATCGATACCACCGCAACAACGTTACGGTAGTGCTAGCTTACTGACGGCGTTTGAAGATTGGAGATGCCCTCCAATCTTACGTCTTGACAAATGGCTGACTGTCCTAGTTTGACGAGTAATCTTGTCTTTGGTTTGTTTTAACCTCAAATACAAGAAACTTATTTGAGAAAGATCTGTCAAACTATTGTGCGAAAAACTGTCAATCAAAGTTAATTATATTGCCAAGGTTGACGGTCATGAGCGCGTTCGTTCGATTTCTTTCTAACCGATGGCGGAGTTACAGCTAGTAAAACGAGACGAACTACAGGCAGCCTGTATCTATTTTAGTTATTCTATGTCTAATGGCAAAGTATATTAACTAAACTGTTTTATTTGTTAGTTTTAATAGTAGATTGGTACTAACAATTGCAAGTTAATTTTAGTGGCAGAAGCTCTATGATCGATCGATTTCGAACTCTTTATCCTCAAGGTAGTTTGATTGGCGAACTAGTAAAAATTGACTGTGGCAAATATATAGTCAGAGCTTTAGTACAAGTGGATGGGGTTACTTTGGCGACAGGGTTAGCCGCCGCCGATCGCCTTGAAGTAGCGGAAGATCGAGCTAGACAAAGAGCATTAGAATTGCTCGATCTCGATTCTTCTGCAACTAATTTCACTCGCTCGCTTGAATCAGAAACTGCTCGACAACAGACAATACCAGCTCCAAGCGAAACAAGTTTTGTTACTTCAGTTTCCAGTCAAGCTAGTCAAGAAGAGATGGCTCGCTTTGAAAAGCCGACATCTGTTGTTGACGAAGAATTTATTTCTCATAATTATTCTTCTTCAACCTCAGATAATGATGTCGAGGAAGAATCTAGCGAAGAAAAAACAAGTTCTTGGTTTGATGAAGACGATCGAGAGCCTGAAAACGCGATCGCTCATATTGAAGAAGAAACTTCAATTACTCAAAAAAATGGCTTTACTTCAACACCACCAACAGAAATACAAACAACTTTGTTTGACGAATCCTTCAATTCAAATTTGTCTGAGCTAGATGAGGAGAATGAAAGGTTACTCGCACAGAAAAATTTCGAAAATAAAGCGATCGAAGACTCAAAAACAATCACTTCTGACAATTTCGATTCCGAACCGTTCGATGCCATAAATATTATTGCAGAAACAGATATCGAGCTAAAGCGCTTGGGTTGGACGAGTCAAGAAGGACGCGACTTTTTAGTTCAAAATTATGGCAAGCGATCGCGTACATTTCTTACTGATAAAGAGTTGACGGATTTTCTAAAATATTTAAGAAGTCAACCAACACCATCTTGAAGTCAGAAGTCAGAAGTCAGAAGTCAGAAGTTACAATTTTCTAACCCCTAACCCCTAACCCCTAACCCCTAATCTCTAACTAACTGCCACTGGCGGATTAGTAGCAGAAGGACGACGAGTAATAACTTGGTCGATCAACCCGTAGTCTCTCGATTCTTCTGCTGACATAAAAAAGTCACGTTCGGTGTCTTCTTCAATGCGCTCTAAGGGTTGTCCCGTATGATTGGCAAGGTGTTGATTGAGCTGTTTTTTCAAGTACAAAATTTCTTTGGCTTGAATTTCGATATCGGTAGCTTGTCCTTGAGCGCCTCCTAAAGGTTGGTGGATCATAATCCGAGAATTTGGTAAGCTCATACGTTTGCCTTTTGCTCCCGCACTGAGTAGAAAAGCACCCATCGAAGCAGCTAACCCCATACAAATCGTACAGACATCGGGGCGGACTTGATTCATCGAATCAAAAATACCCATACCAGCCGATACAGAGCCACCAGGAGAATTAATGTATAGGTAGATATCTTTTTCTGGATCTTCTGCTTCTAGAAGCAACAGTTGGGCGACAATCAGATTAGCTAATTCATCTGTCACTGGTTGTCCTAAAAAAACGATGCGATCGCGTAGCAACCGAGAATAAATATCAAACGCGCGTTCGCCACGACCGGAAGTTTCAATAACTGTAGGAATCATCTCGTCTCAGTTTTTTCTCTGTGTATTAAATTTCAATTGTAGCGAAACAGGGAATAGGGAGTAGGGAGTAGGCAACAAGTAGCA
>JBOFLQ010000088.1:0-78824 GCA_051657945.1 Xenococcaceae cyanobacterium
CGTACTGTAAATTATTAAAACGAGAATCGACAAAGTATTGACGGGTATAGTTTTGTGCCTCACGACGATATTTAATTCGTAGGGCGTGGACAATATCTTTCGAGATAATCACATTTTCTGTTTCTGTTAAAGTTCGCAAAATCGATCGCATAATATCTCGACACATTTTTCTCAATCCCTCATTATTAGATTGACCGAGAGATTGATGTTTGTGTTCGAAGATGCCTAAGTCGGTTTGAGCGATTCTTTTTAAAGCAATGCTGCGATAAACTTCAGCTAACAGACCAATTTCCAAACCCCAGTTACCAGGAATACGAGTGTTGAGGGCTAAATCGCTGTTGAGGGCGAATTCTCCCGAAAGAGGATAGCGAAAAGCACTCATGTAGCGCAAATAATCTTTATTACCAAACATATCTGTCAGTGCTGATAACAAAGGGGTTACAAATAGACGCACGACTCTACCGTGAAGACTGCGGGGATAATCTCCCAAACGGGCGTAGTAAGCTTTGTTAAAAGCAATGCCAAATTCTTTTTCGAGGAGAGGATAAAGAAGTTTGAGGGGGTAAGAACGATCGTAAGTGGTAATATCAGCATCGTGAATGGCGATCGCCTCGGCTTCTAGAGTAGCTAAACCCAATCCCAACCAAACTGCTTTACCTTTTCCTTTAAACTTAAATAAGTTAAGACCGCGATCGCGCACGGTTTCAATAATTTTAGAAACTCTTTGACCATTTTCCCAAATTACTAAAGTTGGTTGAGGTAGAGGCGAGAAAAATTCCACAGCCTTAGCATATTGTTCTTCCGTATCGGCATACAAACTGATAATGACAGTATTGATAAAAGAACAGTCTTGTAAATGCGTGCGAATTCCTGTTAACGCAGGTCTTTCTAATTCTTCATACAAAGCAGGAATTATTACTGCTGTGCGCGATCGCTCGCTTAGTTGGGCAACATGTGCTTCCAATAACTCCAGATTGCAATCAAAATCATGGATGGTAGTAATGATTTCTTGCTTAAAATCCATATCGCCAAGACCCCAGTTTATTTTAGTATTTTCTAGATAACTATTAAGTAAATATAAAACCGATCTCGTCAGTATTAATAGATAATTTTCATGACATTAACCTCAATAGGAAAAGTTTATTTAGTTGGTGCTGGCCCTGGCAATCTCGACTATTTAACCCTTAAAGGACAAAGATTGCTAGCAACCGCAGAAGTTTTAATCTACGACGCTTTAGTAGATCCCCAACTCCTGCAATTAGCTGCTCCCAATTGCTTGAAAATAAATGTTGGGAAACGAGGTGGTGGTGTTAGTACCCCACAAACGGAAATCGACAGATTGTTAGTCATTTATTGTCTGCAAGGCAAACAAGTAGTCAGACTCAAAAGTGGCGATCCTTTTATTTTCGGTCGTGCTAGTTCCGAAATGCAAGCCCTTGCCGAAGCTGGTTGCGCTTGCGAAGTCGTTCCAGGTATTTCTTCCGCCACAGCCGCACCACTACTAGCAGGTATTCCTCTCACCGATCGCGAATTGAGTAGTAGCTTTGTCGTTCTTAGCGCTCACGAACCAGAAATTATCGATTGGGAAGCAATAGCAAGAATCGATACTGTGGTAATTTTAATGGGAGGAAGCTCGCTCCCTGAAATCGTTGGTCAGTTATTACAATTTGGGCGATCGCCATCCGAAGCGATCGCAATTATTCGCAATTGCTCTCGACCCAAACAACAAGTTTGGATTGGAACACTGACAAACATAGTCGAGAAGACTGCTAGCGTTAGTCTTTCTCCTGCCGTTATTGTAATTGGTAAGGTAGTGAATTTTAGTAAACAATCGTACAATCCATCGACATTTCTTCCCCTACAAGGCAAAACCGTTTTAGTAACTCGCGCGGCAGAACAATCGAGTCAATTTACCAACCTATTGCAACAACAAGGCGCAAGTGTAATTGAAATGCCCGCTTTGGCAATTACTCCACCTTCAAGTTGGCAAGATTTAGATAACGCGATCGCACGTTTGACATCTTTTGATTGGTTAATTCTCACTTCTGCCAATGGAGTAGAATATTTCTGCGATCGCTTGGCGAATTTGGGTAAAGATGCGCGCACTCTTTCAGGAGTTAAAATTGCTGTAGTGGGCAAAAAAACGGCTGCCACTCTCAAAAAATACAACCTCCAACCCGATTTTATTCCACCCGATTTCGTTGCCGATTCTTTAGTCGAACATTTTCCCGAAACTTTGACTGGCAAGAAAATTCTTTTTCCCCGCGTCGAAACTGGTGGTAGAGAAATTTTGGTTCGAGAATTGACCAGTAGCGGTGCGAACGTAGTCGAAGTCGCAGCATATCAATCGACATGTCCCGCCCAAATCGATCCTTTTGCCTGGAGTGCATTGCAGCAGAACCAAGTCGATATTATTACATTTGCCAGTTCGAAAACAGTTAGCAATTTCGTTCGATTAGTCAAACAAGCTTTAGAAAATAATTCAAAACTTACTTTAGAATCTCTACTCAAAAATGTTTGCATCGCTTCGATCGGTCCGCAAACTTCCAAAACCTGTCAAGAATTACTCGAAAGAGTAGATATCGAAGCCCAAGAATATACCTTAGAAGGATTGACTGACGCGCTTTGTAAAAAGTAGAGACGCGCGCAAATCGCGTCTCTACAACTTCTTCTGCCTTCCTTCAGAAGCGATTGCAAAGGGGCTGACTGCGCGATCGAATTAACACTTTAATTTTCAAACATACCTTTAGAATCTAAACATAAGTTAAAGATACGATCGCCCATATCTTTAAAATTTGAGTTAAATCTCATTCTTTTGGCAGAAATCGGTAAATAAAGCTTTTTTTAGTCTAAAGACTGTTATTATCAAAAAAATTAAAATTAATTTAAATTACTTTATTGTCAATCCTATGTTTAATTGGTTTCGTCGCAAGTATAACGAACAACCCCAACCAGAAGACAAATCTTCAAAACCAGTCGAATCGACAGAAGAACAAACTGCCGAAGAAGAAGATTCAAAAGAATCTCAGACAACAGCAAACCCCCAAGAAGATTATTTGACTTGGGCAAAAACCGCCTATAAAAATATTCAAGAACGCAAGGGACAAGTATCGCCTCCGCAATCGGAACGATCGGCAACTGCTACCCCAGAAGTTACTCAAGAAAAAATAGAAGAACCTGAAACCACAGCCCCAGCACTTGAAGAACCATTGGTGGCAGAAAAAGCCGAAGCGATCGAAGAAATAGAACAATCACCCGCCGAAGCGATCGTCGCTGAAGAATCAACTCCCGCCTGGATGCGAAAATCAGACGCACTAGAACGCCTCAAAGAAACCGCAGTTGACCTTCCCGAACCAGAAAAACCCAAGAAAACCAAAGCGCCAGAAACAGATACCACCCTCGACGAAAACTTTATTTGGTCGGCAAATGTTTTAGCAGCCCAAGGACGCAAACCCGAAGAAATTTCCGAAGAAGAAATTAACTGGTTGAGTAAGCTCAGAGAAGGACTGGGTAAAACTCGTCGCAGCCTGATCAATCAACTTAAATCCGTTGTCGGACAAGGGCCATTAAACGAAGATGCCGTCATGGCGATCGAAGCAATGCTACTGCAAGCCGACGTAGGAATTGAAGCAACAGATTATATTATCGAAACCCTACAGAAAAAACTCAAAGAAGAATCTCTGCCACCAGACAGCGCGATCGCCTATCTCAAAACAATCCTGATTGACATTTTGGATAAACCCTTACAAGGAGAACAAAACACCGAATTCGTACCCGAAAAAAATCTTTTAAATATTTGGCTGATGACGGGAGTTAACGGCGCAGGTAAAACCACCACGATTGGCAAACTCGCCAACATGGCGCAACAATCTGGTTATAGCTGTACGATCGCCGCCGCCGACACTTTTCGCGCTGCTGCTGTCGAACAAGTCAAGGTTTGGGGACAAAGAAGCAATACCCCCGTCATTGCCAATCCAGGCAAAAATACCGATCCAGCCGCCGTTGTTTACGACGCGATCGCTGCTGTTGCTTCCCGCAACATAGAATTACTTTTGGTCGATACGGCGGGACGCTTGCAAAACAAGAAAAATTTAATGGAAGAACTAGCTAAAATTCGCAACATTATTGACAAAAAAGCACCCAATGCCAAGGTAGAATCTCTGTTGGTTTTAGATGCAACTTTAGGACAAAACGGTCTGCGTCAAGCGCAAGTTTTTTCCGAAGCAGCCAAACTCAGCGGAGTTGTTTTAACCAAACTAGACGGAACGGCAAAAGGAGGGGTTGCCCTAGCAGTAGCCCAACAACTAAATCTTCCCATTCGTTTTATTGGTGCTGGAGAAGGAATTGAAGATTTGCGTCCTTTTTCTAGTTACGAATTTGTCGAAGCCTTGTTGAGTGGATAAGGTTCTTAGCCGACAATTCATAGTCGATCCCCTATGGTTAAATGCTGTTGGCGATCGAACAAAAATAAAGCTATCATTAACCAATTCTTGTAAAAAAAATTGATATTTAGTTAAAAAGTAATAACTGAGATATAAAAGATACAAGCTCATCAAAAGTTAGTTGAATATAATCTCAAAATATATCTTGGTAAACAACAATTTTTCTTGGGAATTTAACCAACAAAATCTCACTATCTAATTTGTGCGATTGATGTTTCTAACATCTCTAATTAAAGCAATGACTGTTGCACCCGTTCCTCACCACCAATCGTCTAATAGTAACGCTACCAAGCTTAGTGCCAAGGCCGATCTGACAGCAGTTTTGGCGCTTAAAGAATTAGTGGCAAACTTACAAAAAGAACAAAACAAAATTCAGGATTTGTTAAGTTCTTTAGGATTTGCTTTACGCAGCTTTAATAACTTAAATCAATTTCTTGAATTAACTCCTTTGATGGCAGCGAGAGTAACAGATGCGGAGGGGGGGGTATTAGTTTTATTTAAAGCCAACGAACAGGTACGTTTAGAACAGTTACATTGTCACAACAGTCAAATTTGTCAAGAAATTCGTAGAGCGTTTGAAGAAGTTAGCCATCAAATTAATCTTACTAATTTTCCGAATAAGACGACAACAACGCAATCAGAACGAACATCTTCACTATCTTCACTTGTAGACGAACAAATTCGAGAATACTTAGATCCTGGAGTACAGATTTTTGGTACGCCGATTTTAGTTAAAAATGTTGAAAGCGGTCGTCTGTATATTTTTAGTAGCGATCCAGAATATGTTTGGTCGTCAACTCGTCGCAAACTAGCCCAGTTAGTGGCAGATCAGACTGCCGTGGCGATCGCCAATCACGAACTGACAGTTGAATTGCGTTCCAAAGAACGTCAAGATCGTGAATTGGAAATCGCTTCAGAAATTCAACTGCGTCTTCTACCAAGTAAATGCCCAAAAATTAAAGGGATCGAATTGGCAGCAGATTGTAAAACTGCCAGTCGGGTAGGTGGCGATTATTACGATTTTATTCCAACTAATTACGATCGCACTCGCTCGAATTTAGCGAGCAAAACTGATGGAGATGATAGTTTAGCTCCCTGGAGTATTGTTATTGGCGACGTAATGGGAAAAGGAGTTCCTGCTGGTTTAATCATGACCATGACTAGGGGAATGCTGCGTGCGGAAGTACTAAACCGTCATTCTCCCGCACAAATTATGAGCCATCTCAACCGCGTTATGTACGCTGACTTGGAAAACTCCCATCGTTTTGTCAGCATGTTTTATTCTGAATATGACCCCCAAAGTCGCGTTCTTTCTTTTACTAACGCAGCACACAACCCGCCGTTTTGGTGGCAAGCCAGCACGGGTAAAATCGATAAGTTAGATACCTGGGGAATGCTGATCGGTTTGGATGTCGATTCTGAATACGAAGATGCACGGGTGAAATTGGCACCTGGAGATACAATTATTTATTACACCGATGGTTTTACAGATGCCGTCAATCAAAATGGCGAGCGTTTTGAGGAAGAAAATCTTTACCTGGCTTTTGAATGGGCTTGTCAAAATCTCCACAGTTCGCAAGCAATTCTAAATTATTTATTCGATCGCGTGCAAGATTTTGTAGGTGCAGGTAATAATAGCAGCGATGATATGACTTTAGTGGTCATGCGAATTACGCCTTAAAGAAGGCAGAAGGCAGAAGGCAGAAGGCAGAAGGATAAGTTATCGGTGAGAAATCTATACTTAAGTAACTCACCATTCAATCGACCCTAAAGCTATTTGTTATTGTTTTCTCCATTTTTCTTCAGGTAGATAACCTCAACTAGTAAACAAAAAATCGTTGCTATGGATATTATTGGTGATAGTACTTTTGTTACTCATGCGAGTAACGTTTTGAGCGATCGTACCCTAACATTACATTTTTTGGATGTTTTCAACGCGCCCATACCCGAACCCATTTTAGCTGTTATCAAGAATGTCAAAGACCCTAACGTCATCGGGCAAATGCAAAACGCCTGGAATACTTTTGTGAAATCTGGTCAATGTTGGGCGCTGTTAATTGGTGCTTTTTTTGGTTATATGGTTAAGAGTTTGACTGCTTTTTGAGTGTTATGAGCGATCGAGCGATCGGCACTTAACTAAAAAGCAGCAAACAGAAAATAGTAAACAATCAAACGTTTTTAAAGCAAATAGAATCCTCTCTAAATTTAAAAACTTTTAGAGAGGATTAAGATGCTTGGGGAACTTATAGCAATGCGTATCATCACAGACGATTTGCTCAAAGTTATAAGTCGAATAATCTCAACCCAAAGGTACGGTGAAACGCTTTGAAGATAAAGATACAATTTAAGTGACGCTATTTGCCGTTTTGATGCAAATGACCGAGCAACAAGATCTTAAATCGCCTTCTGCCAATCTTCAGCAACCACAACAAGAATCGACCGAGAAATTAGCCAGAAATTCTTGGACTGAACGTATAGGAAATTTTTGGCACGATACCACAACGAAAATTGGGCAATCTCGTCCTGTCGAACAAATATCGCAAACAGTTGTCAACTGGTTTAATATTGATGAAGCCAAGGTTGCAGAAATTTTAAAAACTGTTCGCGCCGAATTACCGACTACTGAAGCGCTTTTGTTAGGAAAACCGCAGTCGGGAAAAAGTTCGATCGTGCGGGGATTGACTGGAGTTTCTGAGGAGATTGTCGGACAGGGTTTTCGTCCGCACACTCAACACACAGAACGTTATGCTTATCCTTCTAACGAACTGCCTTTATTAATATTTACCGATACAGTTGGATTGGGAGATGTCGATCGAGATACTGAGGCGATCGTCAAAGAATTAATTGGGGATTTACAACAAGATAGTCGCGGCGCTAGAGTTTTAGTTTTGAGCATTAAGATTAATGATTTTGCTACCGATGCGCTAAAACAAATTGTTCGACAATTGCGTCAGCAGTATCGAGATCTTCCCTGTTTGCTAGCGGTGACTTGCTTGCATGAGGTTTACCCCGTTAGCGTTGTCGATCATCCCGAATATCCACCAAATTTTGCAGAAATAGAGCGTGCCTTTAGTGCAATTAAAGAAGATTTTGTCGGCAATTTCGATCGCGCCGTACTTATCGACTTTACTTTAGAAGAAGATGGTTATGCGCCTGTATTTTATGGTTTAGAGGCGTTGAAAGATAATTTGGCAGACTTACTTCCCGAAGCCGAGGCGCGAACGATTCATCAGTTACTCGATAACGAATTAGGCGATCGCATCGGCAATCTTTATCGCGATGTTGGTAGAAGATATATATTATCATTCGCGATCGCGGCGGCGACAATGGCAGCAGTACCTTTACCATTTGCAACGATGCCAGTCTTGACAGCTTTACAAGTATCGATGGTAGGGCTGTTAGGTCAATTATACGGACAAAAGCTAACTCCTTCGCAAGCGGGAGGAATAGTCAGCGCGATCGCGGGTGGTTTTCTAGCACAGGCGATCGGCAGGGAGTTGATTAAATTTATCCCGGGTTTTGGTAGCGTTATTGCTGCTTCTTGGGCAGCGGCTTATACTGTGGCTTTAGGAGAAGGTGCTTGCGTTTATTTTGGCGATCTCATCGGCGGTAAGAAACCCGATCCGAAAAAAATTCAAGCAGTAATGCAAGAAGCATTTCAGTCAGCAAAAGAGAGATTTAAAGGTTCTTGAGTAGATTTTTGTCGATCGATTGCTTCGACAAGAAGATGATTAATTTGGTTTAGCAAAGTTTGGCGATCGCAAACTCCTTTCTGCACTACCTGTCTGACACAGCCATCTAATTGTTGGCGTTCTGCTTGAGTTAAGTCTTTAGCTGTCATAATTACCACTGGAATCGATCGCCATTTTTCGTCTTGACGTAGGCGATCGAGCAAGGCAAATCCATCCATTTCCGGCATCATCAAATCGGAGACAATCAATCCAGGCGTATGTATAGCAAGTTGTTTTAATGCTTGAATACCGTTTTCTGCGGCGATCGTACTCCAGCCTTCTTTTTCAAAATTACGACATAATAATTCTCTAATCTCGGTGTTATCTTCTACCACCAAAACCAAATTAGATGACTGTTCCGAACTATATTTTTGCAGTATTGATAGCAACTGATGTCGATCGATCGGTTTGAGCAGGTAATCAGCAGCACCCAGAGTATAGCCGAGATTGCGATCTTGTACCATTGACATCATAATCGTCGGTATATTAGCAGTTTCTGGATCGGATTTGAGAGCATTAAGTACTGCCCAGCCATCCATACCAGGCATCATCACATCGAGGGTAATCGCACTAGGTTGGATTTCTTTGGCTATACGCAACCCATCTAAACCATTACTAGCAGTTTTGACATTAAACCCTTGTTTGCTTAAAAAACGGATAAGGATATCATGAATAGTAAGGTCGTCGTCAATGACTAAAATCGTGTTTTGTCCTTGAAGTTCGACAAAAAACTCTTCCGAATTTAAGCTTCGATCGAAAGAATAAATTTCAGGCAAAGGTTGTATGTTAACTGGCAAATGCATTGTAAAAGTAGAACCTTTACCAAATACACTCTCGACGTTAATATCCCCGCCCATCATCTGAGAGAATTTTTGAGTTATCGCTAATCCTAATCCCGTTCCGCCGTATTTACGCGTAGTAGAAGCATCTGCTTGAGTAAAAGCTTTAAATAATTTACTCATTTGTTCGGGAGTCATACCAATACCAGTATCGCTAACTCGAAAAAATATTCGATCGTCTTGGCGATCGACACTCAAAACGAGCGAACCTTTTTCGGTAAACTTACTGCCATTGCTCAATAAATTGAACAAACTTTGACGAACCTTGGTGAGATCGGCGTGCATTTTCCCAAGATCGGCGGGACAATTAACTGTCAGAGTATTGCTATTTTTCTCAACTAAAGGACGAATAGTCGCAACGACATCTTCAATTAAAGTAGCGACATCAAAAGTTTCTAGATAAAGCTCCATACGTCCAGCTTCAATCTTAGATAAATCGAGAATGTCATTAATCAAACCCAATAAATGCTTGGCTGCATTTTGAATTTTTTGCAAGTCTGGAATAAAATCATCTTGTCCGAGATCTTGTGCTTCTTCTTGCAACATTTCGCTATAGCCAATGATGGCATTCATCGGCGTGCGTAACTCGTGACTCATATTCGCTAAAAATTGACTTTTCGACTGGTTGGCTTGTTCTGCTTCCGCCATGCTTTTTGCCAATTCTGCCGTGCGCTGTTCGACGCGAACTTCCAAGTCTTGTTTTTGTCCGACTAATTCGACTTGAGCTTCGCGAAGTTTGGTAAGAGTTTTAGAGAGTTTGAGGGTACGTTCTTCAACCAATTGTTCTAAATCTTGATTGAGTTGAAGCAAAGATGCTTCTGCTTTCTCTCTTTGTAAAATTTCGGTCTTGAGCAGGCGATTTTGACCTTCGAGAGTTCTAGTCAAATTACGCAATTGCAATTGAACTCTAACTCTAGCAATTACTTCTTCTTGATGAAAGGGTTTAGTAATATAATCGACTGCTCCTAAAGAAAAACCTTTAATTTTATGCTCGGTATCGGATAGAGCAGTCATAAAAATAATGGGAATGTCCCACATTAAAGGGTTGAGTTTGATGCGCTGACAAGTTTCAAACCCATCAATTCCAGGCATCATCACATCGAGCAAAATTAATTCTGGCTGATGGTAGCGAATTTGTTCGATCGCGCTTTCACCATCTATAGCTATAGCAGCTTGAAAACCCGCTCTACTTAACGTTTCTGAAAGAACTTCTAAGTTGTTGGGGTTGTCGTCTACGATGAGGATATTTTGAGAATCGGAAATAGTAGTCATGGGAGCAGAGTAAGTCAAAAGTCAAAAGTTTCTACGTAAATTTTCAACTATTGCGGTTGCAAACATTCTTCGATGAAAGTGCGAAGTTGTTTTAGTTGATAGCTGCGAGCCAATTGACGGATTTTTTGTGTAAAAGGAACAAAACGATTGTCTAATTTTTCGATGCGATCGATTTCTTTAAGCAAATTATTAATTAAACCCTTACGAATTAAATCTTGAAGTAAGTTCATATCCTCAGCTTCAGGAAAGACAAGCTCGGTGCTAGCATTGCTAGTGACGATCGCTGTTTCTTGGCTATCTTTTAACTCTTGTTCTTCGTATACCCACTCTAGTTGCAAATGTTTGCGGAGTATTTCTAATAAGCTCTCTACTTGAATAGGTTTGGGAAGAAAGTCATTTGCTCCAGAATTTAAGCTTTTTTGTTTGTCGCTGGCAAAAACGCTAGCAGAAGAAACGATCGCAGGAATATCTTTTAATTGTGGAGAAAGACGTAATTGTTCGATCATTTCATATCCATCCATCACTGGCATGGCAACATCAGTGATAATTAAGTCTGGTTGCCAGCTAGCTGCTACTTTTAAACCCTGCTGCCCGTCTTCTGCTTCGTTTGTTTCAAAGCCAAGCGGCTTAATTAATTGGACAAATACTGCACGATTTTCAGGGCGATCGTCTACTACGAGAATTTTTTTAGGATTGCCCTTAAAACCGACAATAAGTTTGCTATCTAATAATTTTGCTGTTTCTGCCCAAGCCGTAGTTTCTGTTAGTTCGATTTCAAACCAAAAGACACTTCCTTCATTTACGCGGCTGTTTACCTGCAAATTTCCGCCCATCATTTCGACAATGTTGCTGCTAATTGCCAATCCCAAACCCGTACCTTCGGCTTTTTTTTGGATGTTTCCTACTTGTTCGAAAGGTAAAAAGATTTTCTTTAAATCTTCTTGACTCATGCCGATACCACTATCACTAACTTGAAAGCGAATTCGGTGTAGAGATTGACTTTGCTGTTTGCCATCTTCTAATTTCTGAGTCGTTACTTCAAAATTTATGCCGCCGCGATCGGTAAACTTAATCGCATTACTCAGTAAATTCATCAATACTTGCCGCAGCAGTTTTTCATCAGCTTGAATGCCAATAGGAAGATGGCGATCGGGTTCGTAAATAAAATTAATTCCTTTATGTTCGGCTTTAATACGACAAATTTCGACAACGCTTTGCAGAAAAGAAGGAAAATGAAACTCAACTATATGCAACTCCATTTTTCGCGCTTCAATCTTCGATAAATCGAGGATATCGTTGATTAAAGTCAACAAATGCGTACCGCACCGATCGATAATTTCAACGCCCTTTTTTTCTTCAACGGGAACATTTTTTGATTGTTTGAGAATTTGCGCGTACCCCAAAATACCGTTGAGAGGAGTCCTCAATTCATGGCTCATGTTGGCAAGAAACTCACTCTTAGCTTGGTTAGCAGTATCGGCAGATTCTTTGGCTTCCTTAAGTTCGATAGTTCGTTCTCCAACACGCTTTTCTAGTTCTTCGTTGTTAGCTGCCAAGTTGGTAAAAGATTCGCCTAACTGTTGTGCCATGCGATTAAAAGATTGAGCGAGAACACTCAATTCTTTAATCTTGAATTCTTCTACTTCATGGTCGAGTTTGCCATCAGCGATCGCCTCAGAAGCGTGACTCAACTTTAAAATTGGCTTAGTAATCCAATTAGATGTATAAAAACCCAATACAATTGCCATTCCTAAAGCAGCCAAACACAAAAGAATAGTAATGCGCGTATTGGCGTTTATTTGTCCCATAAAATCTGCTTCGGGAACAACAACCACCATTAGCCAATCGAGTCCTAGTTCATCCCGCCAAGGCGTAACCTGAATGAATTGACGCTTACCGTCAAGCAAAAAGTCAAGTTGTTGAATATCTTTAATTTTGTTGAAATCGCCAAAGCGATCGATTAAATGTTTTGCAGTAGACTTAATTAGAGAATCTTGGCTATCTGATGCTTTTAATCGTTTTGGTTTGTCATTAGTTACTTTAAAAGGCTGTTCTTCGCTAGAACTAGCAATTAGTAATCCATCTCGTTCGATAATGAAAGTCTTTCCTGACTGACTGACTTTGACGTGACGCAAAAAATCACTAATTTGAGAAAGACGTTGTTCTGCTGCAACAACAGCAACTAATTTGCTGTTTGAATCATAGATAGGATAGCTTACAGCAATAGATAAATTATAAGGTTCTACTAACCAGTTATAGACAGGACTCCAAACAAATTTGTTCTGTTTAAGCGCTTTGGTATACCAACCCTCATTTTGAGCAATAAATTCGCCATTATCTTGAATGATTTTAGTGGGTTTTCCTCTATCGTTTGTTGCCCAACTGTAAAGATGATTACTTCCATTGTATTCCTTGGGAGCAACCTCATCAACAGTAATGCGCTCATCACCAAAGAGATATCCCGCAGCTACGTAATCACCTGTTTGAAAGCCTAATAGTATGTAACCAATATCAAATGAATTTAGTTGTTTCCAAAAAAACTGCCCAAGCTGTTTCTTGTTTTGCAATTTAAGCAAACCCATATCTATGGCATCGAAATTGTGCTGAACAACTTTATGGGGAATTTCCATATAGCTATCTAAATGTTGAGCTATGCGTTCACTTACTTCAATGCGTAATCTATTTGATAAATCGTTAACTGCTTTTTGACCATTTTTAAGAGATAAATATCCAGTCAATCCTACAGCAGCACCAACTTGTATAATAAAGGGAATAACAAGAATTAAACGTAAAGAAATTTTGGGTAATTTTTCCGATTGAGAAATTCGATTAAAGCTGGGCTTCGATAACATAAACTTGGCTTAGCTTGCTTAGTTAATATTTATGCGGCTTGCTAACAATAGCATTCCCAAAAATAAACTTTAAATTTACATAAGCCAGTATTCACTTATTTAAACTTTAAACGCTTGATAAAGACAGGATTTTTATAACCCTCTTCTGTTTTCGGTTTTTTTATTTCGTTTTCTAGATTTGTAAAAGGGTAAGGTTAACTTGACTCTGATGTGAGAACCCAATAAAAGTATAACTATGGTGGCAACAACACAAAATAAATAAAGTGGATAAACTGAAACTTTAAAAGACCAATTATTGAGAGCGAAAAGATTAAGTGTATGGGCTGCTAGAAATATTATCCACGGGCAAGGATCTTCTGTCTCAGGCTTATAATATGATTTTACGAGCGTCGGAAGAGCGCCTAAAAAATCAATAACAATGTTTAATAAGAGTGCGATTAAAGGTGAATCATATCGCCACCAAAGAATAAGACTCATGCCTGTCCCTAAAATACAAAGTCGATCGAAAAACTTCCAACCTCCTTCGCCGTATTTAATAGAGAGTATCGCTATTATCAAATGACCTATCGCTACACAAACTGGAACCCATATTGTATTAATAGCTTCAGAGGAGTAGTAACTTGCAACAAGTAAAAAACCTACAATCGTCCAAATCCACCATGTTGTTCTACTTGGTTTAGTTTTCCCTCGCAATATAGTCACTGTATATGGTATAAAACCCAATAGAGAGATACAGCCTGCTACTATACCGAGTATTGCTTGCCAGTTCTGCATTTTTTATCGAAACCCTTATTCAAGCTAGCCAAGTTATTTAATAATTATTGATAAAAAAACTCCTTTTACCCTTCAAATATGAGAAGGGTAAAAATGGAGTAAAAATTTAAAAATTTTTAGAGATGGCTATTAGACACATAATCGTGAGGAGGTCTAAATTTTGAAAGATTAAACTGGTTGATAAGCAGCAGTCGCTACTAGTTCGCTGGTTTTTTCCGACTGAAGCAACAAGCATTCGCGATAAATTTCTCTGAATACGCGTTGTTGCAATTCAACAAAAGATTTATAACCTTCAAATACCCACTCTTGAATTTGTTCTGGTGACTCAATGCGATATGAGTTAATCATATTTAAAGCATTCAAGACATGTACGAAGTGTCTTGCTTCTGCACCAGATCCATCGTGTTTGCCATGAATAACGATGTAGCACCAAGGATCGTATCTGTGGTTGCGAATTCTGACCGCAGAAGTATGGTCTTTAAGATAGCGATCGAATCCAAATCCTTTATTTTCATAGCGAATAATCATGTCGAGCAGTGCGTATTCGCGATCGCCTAGCATTTCTGAAGCAGCATGAAATCCTACCGATTTAATTAAAGAAGCAACATCATTTGGAGTTCCTTGATAGCCAGCCATTACATCTCTAACAATTTCATTCATCCAAGATGGTGCTTTGGCAAATTGGTTGCGCTCATCGCTGGAAAAACCTGCGTAGTTACCCAAGGTTTGAAGCAATAGTTGAGCTAGTTCGCGGTGGGTAATTTCGTGAGAACCTTCGTCAGATGCTGCAATCATAACTTCAGCCGAAATCTGAAATCCTCGATCTGCCTCTTCAAAAGTTAATACGTCAGGATCGGTGAACAGATAACGAGACATGGCAATAGAACTTGCCAAACGAGCAATAACAGCAGACGCATAACCATTAAAATAAATGTAGCGCTGAAAGAAAAGATAAAGAGAAGTTGGGTTTTGTGTAGCCAAACGAATGGTTGATGCTACTGTTTGCTCTAATTCGACAAAGTTAAAGTTGTCGGTGAATGTTTCTTCAGTATAAAGAGCCATATAATACCTAACCTAATTTAGATCTAATTTGAAAGCAGCTATTTGTAATAAAGCTTGTTTTCTTGATGTCTAAATTTTTGCTGATTTTACAAAAAAGCATGCGATCGAAATCAAGAAAACAAGCGATTTTAGTCATTGCCAAAATAGCTTAAATAAGTTAAATAAAAAGGTCTAAATTTAGGTTTCAAAGATTGGCAAAAATCTGTTATTAAAACTATCTATTCAGTTTGTCAAAAACTAACAAAAATCATCAATCGCGTAGATTTTAACATTAGGTTTTTGAAAGATACTGAGTTAAGTTTATTGATTTCATAAAGATAAAGCTCGAACGCAACTTAGTTATTCATTGTTTCTTTAAAATCAAGATCGAGCTGCGATCGCGATCGCAAATAAGTTGTGATTTCGATCGACATAAATAACAAAGATATATAAATATCCGTATTTTCCGATTAGCTTAAAATTTTTGATGCATTTAATAAACACAAAAATAGGCTAAGTAATACTTACTTAACCCAACTTGTTCAAAATATTTTTATGTCTATTTTTTATTGTTATGAGTTCAAATAAAAAATTAGTGCTTGCAAACCTAATAAATAGCTGCGATCGCCAAAACCGCTAATTTGCCCTATTGCTATTGGAGCTATATAAGAATGATGTCTAAATTCTTCGCGTTGGTAGATATTACTTAAGTGTACTTCTACGGTGGGAATTTTTACACCCGCTAAAGCATCTCTAATAGCTACACTCGTATGAGTGTAAGCACCCGCATTAATTAAAATACCTTGATACTGACCTAAAGCTTGGTGAATGGCATCAACTAAAAATCCTTCGTGATTGGATTGTAAGCAGGTAACGTCAGCTTCAAGCTTTCTTGCTTCTTCTACTAGCAAACTATTAATATCGTCCAGTTTAGAGCTACCATAAATTTTAGGCTCTCTAAGACCCAACAAATTTAAGTTAGGGCCATGTAAAACCAAGATGCTTAATTTAGCCAAGTATTTTCGGTTTAGACTATGAACTTTAACGGAAACGACGGCGCTGAGGGTCGTTTACTGGAATGGGAACTAGTTCTGGTTCTGGTTCGGCATCTGGGCCCAGAAGAATTTCTATTAGTTTTTGAGCCCATTCTTTCAGCTTTTCTAAAACTCTCTCCAAATAGTCCATCTATCAGAAGACTCCTGTAATCACTTTACTGCTTATTTAAAATTACATTCAGTCAAGCACCTAGACTAAATGTCAACTTTTGTAACCTATTAAAAAAAAATATTCTGTATTTTCACTAATCTAGCATAGCTTTTCCACAAAATCGATCTTTAAATGCTAAATAAATTGATAAGTTATTCCTCTTCCCCCCAATCATTAACATTATTATTCATTCTTGGTTGAGGTGGAATTGCTGCAATAATTGCGTCAATGACTTTAGCAACGGGAATTATTTCTAGGCCTAAATCGTCGCTAAAAACTTGTCCTTTAGGAACGATCGCGCGCTTAAAACCTAATTTGGCAGCTTCTTTTAACCTAAGTTCCATTTGTCCTACCAAACGTACTTGTCCGCCCAAACCAACTTCGCCAATTAATACCGTACGTGGATCGACGATGCGATCGCGAAAACTAGCAACCACGGCGATCGCTACTCCCAAATCTGCTGCTGGTTCATTTACTCCCAAACCTCCTGCTGAAGCGACATAAGCATCTAGTTTTGACAAAGGAATGCCTACTCTTTTTTCGAGTACTGCTAAAATTTGCTGCAAACGACCGTAATCTACACCAGTAGTAGAACGACGTGGTGAAGTATAACTAGTTGGACTCACCAAAGCTTGCAATTCTACCAAAATCGGACGCGTTCCTTCACATGCTACTACGGTTGCCGTACCAGGCGCGAGTTCATCCCGATTGCCTAAAAATAACTCAGAAGGATTGGAAACTTCTTCCAATCCTTTATCCACCATTTGAAAAATGCCAATTTCGTGAGTAGCACCGAAACGATTTTTGACCGATCGCAGCAGACGATGAGTAGCATAGCGATCGCCTTCAAAATATAGTACAGTATCGACTAAATGCTCCAAAACTCTCGGCCCTGCGATCGCGCCTTCTTTAGTTACGTGACCGACAATAAACAAACTAATATCTTCCCGTTTGGCGACTTGCATTAAGGCGGAAGTACATTCTCGCACTTGTGCCACCGAACCAGGCGCAGAAGTTAATGAAGCGAAATGTAAAGTTTGAATACTGTCAATAATGGCGACTTGCGGTTTAAGAGACTCTAATTCTCTTAATATCTCTTCTAAATCGGTCTCAGGAAGTACGTATAGATTAGAATAAGATTCTTCTTCTCTATCTAGCGATTTTTTATTCATTGTAGGAGCAATACTTTCTGCTTGCTCTTGTGACTGTTCTCCATTAAGATCGGTTATTTGTTCTTCTTCTGATAATGCACTACCCACACCCAAACGAGATGCTCTTAACTTTACTTGTTGTCCAGACTCTTCAGCAGAGACGTACAAAATGCGCGGTAGACGGTTCGATAGTTGATTGGCAACTTGGAGTAATAAAGTAGATTTGCCAATGCCTGGATCGCCACCAATTAGCACTAGAGAACCTGGAACGATACCACCTCCAAGGACGCGATCGAGTTCGCCAAAACCCGAATCAAATCGAGCTTGAGCGCGATTGCTAATCTCAGAAAATTTTAAAGATACTCTCGGTTGTGCTTTACTAGTTGACTTACCGTTTTGTCGGTTATTCGACTGCCATCCCGAACGAGTAGCCGCTAATGAATTGGTGGGCGCTACCATTTGTTCTTCTAGAGTGGCATAAGCACCGCAACTGGGACATCTACCCAGCCATTGAGGTGAATCGGCACCGCATTCACTGCAAATATAAATCGTTTTTGACTTGGACATTTTATTTTTTTTGGAAAAGAATATTAAGAATTCACAAAAAACCAGTCAATTAATGTCTACAACTATTACATGATCTTAAGTAGTCTTAAAAGCAAAAAAAAATCTAAACAAAATTCTACTTGAGACAGCAAACGAGCGAAGCAATATAAAGGAGAGATAACGAAAAGGATATTCTAGAAACAAAGTTACATAAAATCGAACTAAAAGATTGGAAATTTAACTCAAACAAAAGGAGCGTCAAGCGAATTGGAAACTCATAAGGAAAAAATATTAGTCGTTGATGACGAAGCTAGTATCAGAAGAATTTTGGAAACTCGTCTCTCGATGATTGGTTACGATGTAGTTACCGCTGCTGACGGCGAAGAAGCACTCGAGACTTTTCGCAACGCTGACCCCGATCTAGTCGTTTTAGATGTAATGATGCCCAAGCTAGACGGCTATGGAGTTTGCCAAGAATTGCGGAAGGAATCAGACATTCCCATTATTATGTTAACGGCTTTGGGAGATGTAGCCGATCGCATTACAGGATTGGAATTAGGCGCAGATGATTACGTAGTTAAGCCATTTTCTCCTAAAGAATTAGAAGCGAGAATTCGTTCGGTACTGCGAAGAGTCGAAAAGAATGGCACTCCTGGTATTCCTAGTTCTGGCGTAATTCATGTTGGTTCGATCAAAATCGACACCAACAAACGACAAGTATACAAAGGCGACGAACGCATCCGTTTGACTGGTATGGAGTTCAGTTTGCTGGAGTTGTTGGTCAGTCGTTCGGGAGAACCTTTTTCGCGCTCGGAAATTCTTCAAGAAGTTTGGGGTTACACTCCAGAACGTCATGTCGATACCCGCGTGGTTGACGTTCACATTTCTCGACTCAGAGCTAAGTTAGAAGACGATCCAAGTAATCCAGAATTGATTTTGACAGCTAGGGGTACTGGTTATCTGTTTCAGAGAATACTAGAACCAGGAGAAGATTAAAATAAATAGTTAATCGTTCATCGTTCATGGCTCATAGTATTTTAATTTATTTCACAATGAACAATGAACCATGAACATTGAGCAATGAGCAATGACAAAACCAGATCCAAATAGAGTATTGCGACTTCTGCCAATCTTTGTAGGTGGATTAGGTGGCTTACTGCTGCTAATTAACCGTTTGACAACTGCTCGATTATTTGATTCTCAAGCTCGTTCTGACGCGATCGGAGTAATTGAAAGTGCGGTATTAATTTTAATTGGCTTAATTTGGCAGCAGATCCAGCCGCGATCGCCAGAAACTGTTACTCTAGTTGGTAAAGAAGGTTTAGAATTTGGTTCTGATTTACCAGAAGAGGTAAAAACAGAATTAGCTTGGGCTTCTCACTTATTGTTAACTAATACAGTGACGCGATCGCTCGTGGTTTACTACCAAGGCAAAGTATTGCTGAGGCGAGGTATTTTAGGAGCAAATAGCCAGGTTACACCAGGAGCGATCGTTCAGCGAGTTTTAAATCAACAAAAACCTGTTTATTTAGTTAACTTGAATTTGTATCCAGGTAAAATCGAGTTTGACTATTTGCCAGAAAACACCCAAGGAGTAATCTGCCAGCCCATCGGTGATAAGGGTGTCTTAATTCTGGGTGCAAATGCGCCGCGCAGCTATACAAAACAGGATGAAGCTTGGATTGAGGGAATTGCTGATAAGTTGGCGGAAACGCTGTTGAGGAAGGGTTATAAGTAGCCTTGTCTGGTGTGTTGAAAATATAGACTTACAGCAAAAGATAATCCTTCTATTAATTTTTTTGTCAAATAAACTACATAAATTTGCAGTTATGAGAAGCTAAAAATAGAAAAATATCCTCCGATATTTTGATGAAGGAGGCAGTATGAATATTCAAGATAACCTCGATCGACAAAACAACCAAAACGATTTTCAAAAAATTTTAGTTGCTGTTGACGAATCATCTGCAAGCGATCGCATTCTCGAAACAGCAATACAGTTAGCACAACTCGGTCGATCTCAACTAAAAATTTTTCACTGCACCAAAGAACCTACTTCTATTGCCTCCACCATGCTAACTGCTGGCAGTCTTAACGGTTACGGTGGTGTTTACTCTAAAGAAATCTACGAAGCAGAAGAACAATTTCGACAAGAAACAGAAGCAAGATTGCAAGAATGGTTGCGCCATCTCTTACAACAAGCGAGCGATCGCGGTATTACAGCAGAATTCGATTGTCAAATTGGCGATGCAGGTAGAAAAATTTGCGATCTCGCTCGGGATTGGCAAGCAGATTTAATTATTGCCGGTCGTCGAGGTAGAAAGGGTTTATCGGAAATGCTGCTTGGAAGCGTTAGCAATTATCTGGTTCATCATGCTCCTTGTTCGATTTTAATCGTACAAGGTTAATAGCTAAAGCGATCGGGTATCAATTGTCGATCGTTTCCTATTCCCTAGTTTTTACTCCCTAATTCGCTTGTTAATTGTTCTAATGTCTTTAATCCTGTTAACGATCCTCTAATCAGTCTTGCAGCAGCGATCGGTTGCTGAATAAAACTTATCGCTAGAGGTAAAGCTTGCAGCGAACCATTTGCATCAATCGCTCGTTCTAAGCTGGGTATGTCGCGATCGCAATCGTCACTAACTACCCTAAGTATGGCTATTTCTGGAGTTGATTCTAAGAAAATAGATTTTAAACTTTTAATTAGCGTAAATCCTTCCATATCTACGACATCTGCTGCATATAACTGCCTCAGTTTTTGTTTTTCTAAAGCAAAATTAATTAAGCGATCGCTAGTTAAACCTCTAACAGTTTTTATTCTCTGCTGAAAGACTTCTTTTAACCAATCATTCAACTCGCAACTGCACTCAAAAGCAGATCGAGCCTCAACAGATAAACATTCTTGATAAATAACTGCATCACCAACTCGATATTGAGGCGACAAACTACCGCATAAACCCATCAATAAAATTTTCTGCGGGCGATCGCTAGAATTTAGAGAGCATTTTTCTAGAAAACTTGAGAACGATCGAGCGCCGATCGGTATTTGTAAAATCTTCGGTTTGCCGAAACTAACTCGACGCAATCCTTTACAAACAACTCGATATTCCCAACCTTGAGGTACCAAAATTAGATCGATGTTTTTCAAAGAACATTCGCACTATTAATACAATTATTCGTCTTTGGGAAAACGAATAATATCGTCATCTCCAAGATACTCTCCATTTTGAACCTCAATCATCACTAAAGGTATTACCCCAGGATTTTCAAGGCGATGATGTGTATTCATAGGTACGTAAGTCGATTGATTTTGCATCAAAATAGTTTCTTTTCCGTTGCAAATTACTTTCGCCGTACCAGAAACAACAATCCAATGCTCGCTGCGATGATAATGCATTTGCGTGCTGATATGATGACCTGGTTTTACCACTATGCAATTAATGCGATATCGTTCTTTTTCTTCGAGAACTTTGACAGTTCCCCACGGCGGAGTACGACTAATGTCTTCTGTCAGATTCGACTCTGTTAGTTCGATGGCGCTGCTGGTTTGCTTGCTCATAAATCAATTGCCACTATCGATCGTTTGTTTTTTATAAATATCATTATCATAATTCGATCGCTCAAATTTGAGCGAATTGTCATAAACTCAAGATCTTCTTTATTTTTTTCCATAATCAAGGCGTAATTCAATTGCGCTACCCTAATTCTTTATTCAGCTTGATATACAAAAAAGTTTTGCAACAAACCTAAAGTAGCAAAACTAGATTCAGGAGTAGACAAAGGTAAAGATAACTCGGTTTGATAAATACTAAATAAAATGAAGTTTTGTCTTGTCGTGTGCCTGGCAATCGTTTCTTCGAGTTGAGGTCTTGCGACATTTACCATTGTATGACATTGACTGTTTAAAACTCGCTCCCATTTTTCAGGTAGTTGAGAGCAGACGTTTTCTTTTAAATAATCATCCATTTGTTCTACAGCATATTGTTCGTAAGCTTGTTGTTCTGGGTTTGTCAAAATCATCAAAGCTCCCACGCCAACTAGCGCCACTTCTGTTAGTACTACACTTAAAGACATTACTCTCATAAAATGCGATCGCCATTTTCTTGGAATATTATCCTTCGATCGAAGGATAATCAACCTTAAAAAATAAAATAAATTTCTGTTAGATATGTTATAATAATTTTCTGGATGGCGGGCGTAGCCAAGTGGTTAAGGCAGTGGATTGTGATTCCACCATTCGGGGGTTCAAGTCCCCTCGTTCGCCCTGTTCGCAAATATTCACTGGTCGGGTGATTTTACACTCGAATAGTGAAACTACAATCTACAATTTTTCAATGGACGGTTGAAATGTCGGAGGAGATCTCCGACATCACGTCCTCAAATTTCGCAGGGCGCGCCAAGTAAATCGAAGGTTGCCTAACGGCAACGGATCTCGACATTCTAAGGAGGCTCATACGGCGAGGAAACCTCGCCGTATCGAGAGCCGTGAAACCTCAGAATACGCGCATGGCGAGGAAACCTCGCCATCGGTGTCTCCCAATTTGCGCGCCTTGTCTCTACTTAGTTAGTTATTAATTTTCTAATTCCTTATTTCTACTATTGAATAGTATTTAAAGCTGCTTGTACTTTTTGAACGACGGCGGGGGGTAAAGGAACATAACCTAGTTCTTCAGAAAACTTCTGTCCGTCGGTAAGCGCCCAATTCATTACGCCTTTGAATGCCTGTAATTTGTTGGGATCGTCATATTTTTTGTAAGCAAGAATCCAAGTATAGGTGACGATTGGATAAGAATCTGCACCTGTTGGATCTAAAATAAAGGCACGGAGGTTTTCTGGTAATTTAACTGCTTGCAGAGCTTTAGCAGCAGCTTGTGGTGAAGCAGCGACAAATTGACCTGCCTTGTTTTGCAGAGTGGCGATCGCGATTTCTTGTTGTTTGGCATAACCATACTCAATATAGCCGATCGAGCCATCTGTTTGTAGAATTTGAGCGGTAACGCCTTCATTTCCTTTAGCACCAACACCAGTAGGCCATTCTACGGTTTTGCCACTACCAACTTTACCAGCCCAACCAGGATTGATGGTAGCTAAATGTTGGGTAAAGACAGAGGTTGTACCGCTACCGTCCGAACGGTGAACGACAGTAATTTTTTTGTCTGGTAAGTTTACGCCTGGGTTGGTTTTGGCGATCGCAGGGTCGTTCCACTTAGTAATATTTCCCAAGAAAATGCCAACGTATGCGTCTCTAGATAGCTTTACTTCTTGACCTTTAAGTTCGGGAAGATTATATCCTAAAACGATACTGCCAGCAGTCATTGGTAATAGTACTACGCCTTGTTTGACTTTGGCAATTTCATCATTTTTCATGGCGGTATCGCTTGCCCCAAAGTCTACCGTTCCTTGGATAAATTGTTCTACGCCAGCACCACTACCTACAGACTGATAGCTGACTTGAACGTTGGGATTGGCTTTATTGTACTCTGAGAACCAGCGCTGGTATAATGGTGCGGGAAAACTCGCTCCCGCACCCGTTAGAGATACAGATTTATCTTGAGATCTAACAGTTGGAACACTCAAAGCAACGGTAGCAGCCACAATACCTAAAACGGGCGCTAATTTCCAAGATTTTTGTGTTAATTTCATCATTTCCCTTGCTGCAATAAATAATTGTTATTGGTGCTAATTAATAACATCAATCGATTCGAAAACTTGCTCGAATCCCAGACAACTTAGGAATAGTAATTATTAATCATTAATAATTGGTTAAGGTTGATTTAAAAATTAATAATTACTGTTTTGCTTTATAATCAAATACTTAGTTTACAAAGTTTTGTTTGACAGTTATTGCAATTTTAGTCAATTTGAATCTGTTTAAGGAAAAGTTTTTTTTTGGAATTATTTGCAATTATCGAACTTTTTATTACTAAAAGCACTCGCCAATTGTTTGGTAAGATTTTTTTAGCGATCGTTAAAAATCTAAAATTTCAATAATTATAAAACGAAATGACTATTCTAATGATGGATAAAAATCGAACAAAAGATAGATGTTAACGTCTTTTTTTTCAATAGATAATTATATTTGAAAAAACAAACAAAAAATTTTACTTCTAGTCACAAATTCAATTCAGACATACTTCAGACAATTAATTTTATCAAATTGCCTAAAGTTTGTAATTAATGAGCGATAAAAAAAAGTATTTTGTCTAATAAATAGTTAGTATATGCAATCGACAATCAAATTTTTAGGCTCTTTAGCGTTAGTTTTAACTTCAATTTTTTTACCAAGTTTATTTAACTTACAAGATAAGACTTTAGCTCAATCTTGTTCTCCTCTAGCAGTTGTTGATGGGAAAGGAACTGAAGTAGAAAAAAGTGTTTCTCCTCCTTCTACTGGAATTACTGGTAGTAATTGGAACACAGATTTTTCAGTTTCAGGTCAAATCAAGTTTCAAAGTTATGTCGTGAATATTGTTCCTAAAAAAACTGGAAATTATGATGTTAAAACCTATTTAAAATATAGTAATAATACATCAGACCAAATTTATAATAAAACCAATATTAAGCTAACTGCTGGTGAACCTTTGCAAATAGTTGCCAAATCCCGTCAAGAGAAAATTCCCTATCAAGTTAATGTCTTGGTTGGCGGACTAGAAGCGATCGGCAATTCTTACACAGTTTCAGTACAAGGATGCCGTTAAGCGATCGAACTTCAAATGCCTCATGGCGATTTTAAGCTGAGGTAGTTTACAGCCAATCGCCAACAATAACATAGGAAGCCCAAAAAGAGGGAACTTGCCAGTCTCGATCGGTATTTTGCCAGAGTTTTAACTGAGCTTGTCTGAGGGCTTCTGCTTTGTTAATTGATGCATTTTCGTGTAATTGGCGATAAAATTCAATCATTACTTGGGCGGTAGATTCATCGCTAACTTGCCAGAGAGTAGCTAGGGTACTGCGCGCCCCCGCACGTACGGCAACACCAGCCAAACCTAAAGTAGCTCGACGATCGCCTAAAGCGGTTTCGCAAGCACTGAGAACTAACAAATCGATAAGTTTTTGACCTCTGTTGCTGCCACTTGAAAATAAATTATTTAAGTCTTTAACGTTTAGTAATTCATTCCAAAGTAAAATAAAAGTTTTGTCAGGATCGGAACTAAATTGACCGTGAGTAGCTATATGCACAATCGAAATAGGATTTAAATTTAGTTGTCGTTCGAGGTTATTTTTGGTCAAATTAGCATTAATAAGAGTTTCCCCAGAAATGAAAGACTGAATGTTTTTTAATTCATTTTCTACATTTTCTAGAGGAGAAAAATCTCGATCGCCAACCTTAATTTCTTGGCTGATTCCAGCAATTAATGCATCAAGTTGTTGGCGGGGCTGTGGTGATTTTGCTCCCAATAATTTTAATCCAGGCGTAAGAGCGATCGCGTATCGTTCGAGTAAATATTGCTTTCCATCGTAAAGAACCGACATGGGAAGATTTTTGAGCAAACCATCAAGGACAAATACTAAAGTTTTAATCTCATTTGTTTGTCGATCGCCTGCGGTTTCTAAATTTTTGGCAAAAGGAGCAATCAGCCAATTATAAACAGTGTGAGATAATTGACGAACATCTTGCAAGCGATCGGGTTCTTTAAGATACTTTTGCAACTGTTCTAAAGTTATTTCAATGCGATCGCGATCGACAAAATTGCTATGACGCAATAAAGTCCCGTCGGGCATCGAAACAATTACTTCTAGTCTTTTTGGCAAAACGATCGTATAAAAAACAGCGGCGGTTGGGTCTAAATTTTCAATTGTTTGTCGTTGAAAAGGCGCACAAGCATCTTTAAAATAGTTGTCTAGTTCGGCTACTTGCAGCGCTTCAATTACTTCGCGAGCGTTTTTCAAATTTTTTTGCTCGTTGTAACCGTCATTAATTTCGGTAGGTAAAAGTAATTCCACCAATTCGCGATAAACCGGTTCGACTTGTTCTTGAAAAGAAAATTGAATTTCTCGATCGAGCGCAGCTAAATCGCTTCTAAGGGATTGTAGATTGGCAAAAGCAGCTTTATATGAGGCGATCGCATCTTTAACAGATTGATTTTTATAAATTCTTCCTAACTGCCACTGCCAGCGATAGGCAATTTCTGGAGCTTCGATCGCTTGAGCTATTTGTAAGGCTTGTTCTAGTAACTGTTGGGGAGTGGAAGATATGGATAAATTGCGTTCGTAGGCAATTTGTCCGAGAAAGCCGAGGGCGTATGATTGAGAACGTTTATCGTCAAGGGCGATCGCATCGGAGAAAGACTGTTCCAAGAGTGTAGTAATTTGTTTCCATTGACGAGCGTTTGCTTGTGTTCGCTTGGATAGGGTAACCAAACTTTGAGCTAAATTGAGCTTGGCATAAATTGAGGCACGACTTAGAGGTAGATTGAGCTTGTCAATTGAAATTTGTGATAGTAATGCTTCTGCTTGAGGGTTGCGATCGCTTGCTACTAAAAAGCTCAATAAATTTAATTGTGCTTGCAATTTGACGATCGAAGGCGATTTTTCGTTAGCTATTTCTCGATAGTATGCGATCGTTCGTTCGCTATATTGTTCGACTGCGCTGGGATTATTGAGATTTTTGGCTTGGATAGCTAAAGCTTTGTAGACGTTAGCTAATTCGAGTAAAACTTTTTTGCTATCTTGGTTTGGAAGTTTGCGAGTTGTTTCGAGGACTTCTTTTGCTTCTTCAAGTTTGCCGATCGCCAATAACGATTTACCCAAGGATTGCCAGCCGAGATTTTGCAGGGAAGAAGGTTGTTTGGCGATCGCTTGAAATATTGGTTCTAAATTATTTTGAGTGAGTCGATCGCATGTTTGCCCTTCAGATGAGATAGTTTGTAGGACGAGATTGCATGAACGACGATAAAAACCAAGATTTTCTAGTGCTTCAGCTTGATTGAGACGAGTACCGATCGCTCCGATGCGATCGCCGCTGTTTTTGTAGAGAGTTTCCGATCGCTGCCAACTCTTGAGAGCATCTTCACTTTTTCCCGTCGCCAGTTGTAGAGAGCCTTTGATGTTTAAAATTTGCGCTTCTACCCTATCTACTTCTTTATCTCTGGAAATTTTTGCTAAAACCGACATTGCGCGATCGATCGCATCGGCTGCTTGTTTCCAATTGCCTAACTTTTGCTGGGCAAGAGATAGCAAAGCTCTTGCCTGAATTTGTTGCAGCATTTCGCCATTATTTTCAGAGGTTTTTACTGCTTCTTCTAATAGTTTGGCAGCTTGGGCAAAATTCCCTCGATCGTAGTAATAGCGAGCAACTTCGACTAGTTCTACAGCATCTCGCCCGTGCGATTGAGTTACACCAGGAAAAGCCGCACTAAAATATAAAATTAATCCCAGAATAAAACACAGAAGTAGTTTAATATAATTCATAATTTTTAGGGCATCGGGCAATAGGCAATGGCTATCCCCGCTTCCTTGTTGCAACTTTTTCACTTTTTTGACTAAGATCGCATTAAGTAATGTAACAATGCTTAGTAAAAATTTAGAGCTAAGACTAATGGTTTTATTTGGATTTGGAAAGAAAAAGACTTTGCCCAAACTAGAAGAAGCTTTACCTGGAAGAGCAGAAGCGATCGTAGTGCCGGGTAAACACTTTGTTAACGGCAATTCGATGAAACCGCCCTATCCTGCTGGAATGGAAATGGCCATGTTCGGATTGGGTTGTTTTTGGGGCGCAGAACGCAAGTTTTGGCAGCTTGAAGGTATATTTATTACTGCGGTAGGTTATGCCGCAGGAGTTACTCCCAATCCTACCTATCAAGAAGTATGTACCGGGTATACAGGTCATAACGAAGTAGTTTTAGTAGTTTTTGACCCTAAGATTGTTAGCTACGAATCGCTATTAAAAGTTTTTTGGGAAAGCCACAATCCCACGCAAGGAATGCGTCAAGGAAATGATGCCGGTACGCAGTATCGATCGGGTATTTATGTTTATTCCGATACTCAAAGGCAACTAGCTGAAGCTACTAGAGATAAATACCAGCAAGCTTTGGCGGCAGGTGGTTACGGCGAAATTACTACTGAGATTTTGGACGCACCAGAATTTTATTTTGCTGAGGAATATCATCAACAATACCTTCATAAGCACAAAAATGGTTATTGTGGTTTGGGCGGCTGCAATGTAAGTCTTCCTGTGTAACCTAGTAGGTGTGCGTGAAATACACGCGCACCTATTTCTGTATTTTTTAGGCAATAATATAAATAATCTTAAGTTTCTTTTTCTGTTATATAAGTTTTTTAGATTTATAAATTTTAAGTTTTAGTATCCATAGAATTATTAATATTGGGGGCTTCCAACTCGCCCCCTTTTTTTGTAAAACGTGCAGGTATTTCAATACGTTATGGAATTAATTGCGGATAATTAATATGAGATAAATAATTAATTTAAAATTCTTCAGCCTTCGTAGGAGGAGCTTCGCTAACGCACAATGGGAAAAGTTTCGTTTTAATCCTCCTCTGTTTTTATGTTTTTATTCCAATTTCGTGGAAGCTTTGATATCAAGCTCATCTAGTGGTTCTTCGATCGCATTTCTAATCCAATTACGGTCAAATTCTTTAGTAGTATGCGCCCTAACTTCTATTTGAATTGTCATTTCATCAGCTTTGTCAGATAAAGATTGTAGGACTTCAAATAGCTGAAAGATTTGTTCTTTGTTGACAGTAGAATTTAATTTATAGGAACGCGCTGGCTTTTTGCCCTCAACAATATCTACTGTAACTGAACGTTCTAAACTGCTACTGCTGTCTGTTTTATACTCAACTGTTTTTTTCTCTTCATTAGTTTTTATTTTGTTACTATTTTCTCGATCGCTAGAAGGATAAACATATTCTGGTTCGGGTTGAGTTGTTTCAGGAGTATTGTCTTGTGATACAGAAGGTTGTAGCTTGCTAATAAGCTTGGGAGATAAAAGATAACCGCTAAGGTCTAATTCTTCTTCAGGAATTTTACATTCAAAGCTGATTAAGCTGGGATTTTCTACTGTAGGAGTAATGTCCGTTCCAATTATTAAAGAGGGAACATAACCCAAAAGCCCTTGCTCGATCGCTTTGAGAATTGCTTTTTTAATTCCAACTGTGTCGAGCATTTTAGGCAGTGTTGGAAAGCGGAAAAAGAAACTAACGAGTTCTTCGGCTTTAATGTATTCTGTATCTGGATTTTCTAAACCAGAATATTGCAACAGTTTGGCTGGTCTAATCGAATCAAATAAATGGTTAGAAAGAGCATTTAATACTCGGTCTTGAAGATTCTGGCTAGTGTTTAGCTGTGACTGGAGATCGATTAATTCTAAGCGGATAGGATTAACACCGTCATTTCCTGGTAACGGTAGCAAAATATATTCGTAGAGACTGCGAAGGGCAGCTTCTATCTGTTGGTTAGCATCTTTTACTTTTGCTTTTAGTTCTTCTATATCTTCTGCGGCAAACTTGTATTTGGCTTTTTGCTCGATCAGTGAAGTGACTGCTAATGCTGTTCTCGATCCTTTTCTTGCTTTATCAATTTGTGCTTTACTGGGTACGACGAAGGCTAGAGCATTTTTGTAGTCACGTTTATCATTACCGCGATATTCGAGCCAGTGTAAGGCTTCTTCTAAAACTGCTTCTCGGCTTTTTTCTGCCCAATCGGGACTGAGATAAACAACGCTAAATTGAGAAACGCGATCGCTAATTGCTGTAGAATCTTTTGCCCATAAGACTACTTTTCCTCTAGCATTTTGTAGAGATTGACTGAGACTTTCCCTAATTTTTTCTAAAACCTCATCGACAGCAACTTTGCTTTCTTCATCGGCAATTAATTTGTTTAAGTTGGGTTTGGTTTCAAAACGATAGTGTTTGCCGACGTAGTGTAAATATAATAGTTCTTCTCGTAGATCGCTTAGGGTAGCAGTAATAATATTGCGGTTCAGATTAGGCGCAAGACAAGCAGAAGTTACTTCCTGTTCTAATACACCTCGATCTTGACCGCTTTTTGCACCGAAAGAATACATTAATATTGCCGAAGCAACGCGAGTTCCCACTTTCATTAATGATAGTGCTGGAGAATCAATAGCAATTCGATTGTCAACGGCTCTAACTTTAGCTTTCCGTCCAACTATATCGGCTTCGATTACGCTAGCAAAACGTTCTCTTTCCCCTACTTGGGAGAAAAACGCACCTCTAACACCTTCATCTTGAAAAGGAATGTTAGCAGCAGAAATAAGCAGGGATGTATCTTGTGTTTGACGTAGAGCATAAACTACACGAGCAAGGAATTGTAATGCTCCACGAGTGCGTTGATAACTAGGTAAACTACCCCAGCGATAGTACATTAAATCTAGCAAGTCGGGATGAAATGGATAGCTAAGTTTAATTCTTTCCGCTAGTAAATCGGCTTGCTGCTGTACTTCTTGTTTTCCTCTGCTGGTATCCTCGTAACTCTCGCGAAATTTGCGATAAAGTTCTGCTTGTTGTCGGGCAACTTCTTCAATGATGGTTGGATCGCCAATTTCAGCAAATAAACGTCGCTGGATAATTTTCATTACTTCATCGCCAGCAACAGGTTCTTTTTTGGCATCAATACGGCTAACTAATTTGTCAAGAATATTGAGTGTCCCATCATTGCCAAAAGATTCTTGAATGCTGGCTTGTAGCGAATAAACTAAGACAGTTTTCGGTAATTCTCGGACGACTTCAGTTAATTTTTGAATGAAGGTTAACACTTGACGACCAAAAGTTGAATCGCCGACAGGTAATGCCATTGCATTTTCTACATAAACGAGAAATTCATCTAGTAACAATAAAACAGGGTCATTACCAAATACTTTTCTAAGAACATCATTACCAGGAGCAATACGTTGTTGGTCTTCTGTTTCTACTAAAGCATATGCTTCAGCACCACCTATTTCCCAAGCCATATAACCCCAAGGCGTAAGAATGCGTTTGCCTGGTTCGACTTCAATTCCCGTACTCGCACCCACATCTAAACCGATAAAAGCAACAGTTTTAACAGCACCAGGATCGGGTAATGTTGCTAGTTCGGGAAAATCTTGTAACTTATCTCTGCTATTAACAAGATGGTAAAGACTAACTAAAGAATGGGTTTTACCACCACCAAAGGGAGTACGTAATTGTAAGACGCGATCGCCTTTTTCTCCTTTTAATCCCCTTAAAACTCCTTCTAAAAGTCTTCTCAATTCTTGAGTCATATAGGTTGCTTTGAAAAATTCACGAGCATCCCGATAAACTCTCGGACAAGTCGCATCACCTCTAACCACTGAACCCAAACTAGCAGCATAAGTAGAACTATCTAATCTGCCTTCTAAAATATCGGGGTGAGGAGTAACAATTTGAGTCCAGGGTTTGAGTTGATAAGCATTTGTCATGAGTTTAAAAATTGAGTATTAAAAAAAATTTAGAAATTAGAATTGGCAAAAATTAGTTTTTAACTGTGAAGAGATTTTCTTCTACTAACCGTTTCCAAGAAGCTAGAAGAGTATCAATAGCTTGTTGTTCTTGAGTTCTGGGTCTAGTTCCATTTCCGTTACTGCCGTTTCCATTAGAAGTAAGGGCGCGTCCAGCTAAAGCTTGGGCAACTAAGCGCAGTTGAGAGACATCGGGTTGAGCTTTTATGAGAAAAATAGAGATTTCTTGCGGTTTATGCTCTGCCAGCCAAAGAAGACGGTGCAGGATATCAATTAGATTGGGGGTAGCACCTGTATTTTGTTTTTCGGCTTTCAAAATGCCTAAGTCTTCCGATTCCCCCCTGTCTTTGTAATCTCTTAACTGTATTTGTACTTTGCTATTTTTCTTAGTCTTTTTCACCAGGGCGTGTTTGCCATCGGTTAATCCAGCAACACCGTCTAGTTCAACGCCAACACCACGAGAGAGAGTATTGGCTTCGTCAAATTCAACGGTAGCTTCACCATATTCGTAGCGTCCCAGGATGTAATATTGAGTGGGTTTATCGACAGTACTAATTCCTTTTTTATCGCAGTGCAAGACATCGGTAAGAACGGCTTCGAGGACTGTTTTTTGTACTTCGTCTAAGAAAGTTTGAGCGTCCAATTCATCACCGTTGGGCAGTTCGACGCGATCGAATTGGGTATAGGCTTTTAGTCCTGCACCGATACAGGCAATAATTAAATCTGCCCCCGTAACGCCTTCTTCGATTAAGGTTTTGACTCGTTCTTTGATTATTTCTGCTAGTTGTGGTTTGACATCCATTGCATAGTCGCCTACTTCTGAATCTGTGCGTTTTCGGGCAACTAAGAAAATGCTGGAAGCTAAAGATGCTCTAAGTACCCTTAAACCACTTGGTCTTTCGGTTGCTATCGGCCATGCTTCAGTAATGGTAAACTTGGCTCGTCTTAGTGAATCAATTAAAGAAGCCCACCCTGCCGTTGTTTTGTGAGCATATACGACAACCATCATTCCGTGAGGTTTTAGAACTCTGCTAGCTTCACAAAATGCCTGATGCATCATATCTTCATAAGCTTTTGCTGCTTTAGCTTTATCACCTCCGTATCTTGAAGGTTCGACGATAGCTTCTTTTTTCTTAGGCGTAAGTTTCCCCGAAAAATGTTCGGGATAAATATGTCCCATTGAACGCTTAAACCAGACGTAAAAATAATCTGAAAGATCGGCATATGGAACAGCATCAAAGTAAGGTGGATCGGTAATAACCGCATCTAATGAATGGCTTGGAAAATTTAAACTTTCACAGCAGTTTGTTCTAGTTAGTGAAGCACTTATGTCGCCTGATTTGCTAAATTCTTTGAGAGCGGGAAGTATATACTCTAAAGCACTTGACCAACTTCCAGATGTATCGACTAGAGGATTGGTTTCGGGAAAATCCCAGTTCATTGGCAATCTGCCGTTTGAAACTGGACTCACTATATTTTCATGAGTGACAGCCCAAACACACAACGCAGAGCCACGATCTTCAACTTTACCGATAGCTAATCCGAGATAAGTGGCGATCGCTTTTGCTAAATCCTCTTCATATCCTTGCTGCAACATCTTTTCATGAGCTTGCCTGACATATTTCACAAATGTCATCAAAGCTAGTAGCTGTCGAGGGGTAAATAGCTTGCCAAAGTTATCCAATCCATAGAGATGAGTAAAAAACGCTCTAGTGTCGCCTGAAAAAATAGGTTCGTTGGGAACAGTTAAACCTGTATCTTCACAAAGTTTTTCGAGCTTAGATTTAATTTCTATTTCATTGGGAATGTATTGTTGATATTCTGTTGCCGATAGATAAGTTTTGCCTTTTTGCCCAGGAGTAGTACAAACAATCGCCATTAATTGTTGATTAATATTGCCAGCTTTGCCTTGCTCTTTGACGCGATCGCTTTTAACGGTTGTTCCACAGTGCCGACAAGTAGAAGTTCCTCGCGAACTACCAGAAGCAGGATCGAAACCTAAACCTTTTTCTGTAGTTGCTTCTACTACTTCAAACTCAACCTTTTTTGTGTCGTGATTGGGAATAACTTTAAGTGCGACATACCTATTTTTCTTTTTACAAAGCCATGTCTGACGTACTAAAGGGACATCCGCACCACAAGAAGGATTAGGACATTTAACAGTGCGCGTCCACAGGTAGGCAACGGGTGTGAGACTATTGGCTATATTTAGCTGCTTTGGCTGGGATGAAGATAATAATTCTAATTGCTCGTGCTGTTGTGCGGTAATTTCTCCTACTTTGACATGGGGATATAAATCGCCAATTTCTTGCCGAACATTTTCGATTACCCAATTACCCCATTTTTCCACTTCATCAGCTAATTTCTCACCATACTTTTGCGGATAAACTAACGTACAAAGCTCGATAATATGAGCTACTGGATTGAGTTCTACGGCGTATGTTTCACAACCCAAACGTAAAGCTTCTAATGGTATTGCTCCACCGCCAGCAAACATATCCAAAACTTTTGGAGGAGGAACTTCTTCTAAGGGAGTATCGGCAAGTAAATTGAGGCGTTCTCGCTGCGCTTCTAATATTTTCTTTTTCGCTTTATTAATAGTTTCTTGTCCTGCTCCCCATTGACACAAATCTACCATTAACTTTTTCAAACAAGTACGCTTTTGATAAGTTTCTGGTGCTGCCAATAAAGAAGCTAAAACTGCTGCTCTTGCTGCTACTAATGGTCTTCTTGCCCACCATAAATGAAGTGTAGAAATATGCCCTTTACGAATCGATTTTTCTCTCGCCGATTCTGCGGAAATTTCTTTAATGGGAATATAATCTTCAATTAGGCGGCGATTTGAAGTCATAATAGCAGCAACTAATAATAATTAATTTGCTATAATTTTTCCCATATTTCTGCTTTTAATTAGCATCTAAATATTAAGTTTAGGCAGTATTAAAATTATAATACAAATCAAAATTAGTCTTATATAAAAAATGAATTAACAAGACTGTATATGATTATTAATTTAATAAATAATATTATTTTACTTATTAGAGTGTAGATCTTGCTCGTTATTTATTAGTTACTAAACTAATCTAAAAACAAAATATATTTTATTGATAATAACAATAAAATACGTATATTTATAACCCCAAATTTACTTAATATTTAAAACGAAATTTACATAGTTATAAATACTCAATATTTTCTCGATCGCATTAATGGTGTCAAACAAGAAAAATTTGTTTTAATATACGCTATATATGGAAAAATATCTATTTCGATCGCTATGTAAATATACACAGACAAAAAAAATTATGGCAAAAACACTGAATGAAATAATTCAGAAACTTTCACCAAAACGTCGAAATAAAATCAAAGCGCGATCGCAAAAACTTATCTTGGAGCATTTAACACTTCAAGATTTAAGAAAAAACAAATAAAAACCTCTCCCCCTGCCTCCCCTGCTTCCCTTACTTCAAGCATTACGTTCCAAAGCCTTAGCCCCAACCAAATACCTAGTCACCTGCTTAATTTCCTTAGCATCACCCATAAGCTTTTTAGCTGGATTTTGAATCGTCAATAATCTTGGATTGGCTGTTTTGCATCCCCAAACAACATAAAGCCAGTAAGAATCGCCTAACTGTTGAGCTTTACGCCATTCATTAACTGTTAGGGAAACATCTTGATTTAGCTGCGCCCTACCTTTGACTTCAATACGTCTTACTTCTGGTATTTCGGTATCGAGATTAGTCACTTCAACACTACGAATATCAAATCCACTACCGTCCCGTTTCTGACTGACATCCTCTGGTTGCCATCCTCGTTGTCGTTCGTATTCCATTACCCACTGCATCGCAAAAGCTTCCACTTCTGGATCGTTTCGCATATCGGAATAATGAGCGGCGATCGCCGTACCTGGATGCACTAAAGCCGTTCCCAAATAAACGACATTACCCAGACGCACCAGCTTGAGATAATCTAATTCAGTCTGTTTGCTTTTGTAGCGTTCTTGCAAATCTTGTACTTTCTTTTGTGCGCTATCTCTAGCAACACGATAGGTTTCATCGCCTTTGGCTACTTTGGCAGCCAACCGCATTTGATTTTTTTGAGCTTCGCGGATTGTCGATTCCATTGCTCGACTCAAGTAGTCCTGTCGAATAGTTAATTCTCGCTGCCGTTTCTGCTGTTCTTCACGCATTAAGGGTATTTGTATGTTTACCTTAAGCCATTCCTCAACCTCTTGTTGTTCTTGAGGTGTTGGCGCAGAAATACTTAATTCTGGTATGGTTTCTGCTGGTGCGAGGTCATGTAAATAATCTGGCGAAGAAAGTATTAGTTCTCCCAATGCTGTTTCCACGATCGCACACAAATGCGATCGCAAAACTACTTCTTTCCCTTGACGCTGTTGCCCAGCAATTTGTACGTCAAAAAAGTAGAGACGATAAGGCTTTTCGGTATCGGCATCAATAAATACAGCCGAACCTGTGCGGATTTGTTCGTCGAGTTGTCGGTCTAAACGTTCGGCGATCGCTGCAAACAAAGAATGACCAGGAGAAAGTAATTCTGCGTCCTGATGAGTGGGGTTAGCTAAATGCTCTTTATAAAAGGTTAGTTTAGAATAATGTTTTTCTGGCGTTCCCAAACGACGCACTGTAGTTAAATTTTCAGAACGAAACTCCTCTTTCAAATAAGGAATCCGCCACAAACCATCGGCGCGAGTTTCCAAACTCACTCCTAAATACTGGCAAGTACGCTTAAAAAATTCCTCTACATAACGTGGCATCAATCGTTGTTCTTCAGAAACATAATCTTTGTCTTGAGTTCGCCGAATTCGCGACAGATCGACATGAGAAGTTGCCAATGCTACCCCTGTTGCTTCTTCCAATTCAGCAATTCGCTTGGGATCGAGATGTTCGATTTGCTCGATCGCATTTTCTTCTGCTGCTTTGCCGTAGGTAGCTTCTCTAACCATATCCTCAAACTGGATGTCATTAAGACGCAGTAGTTGACCGATGACATCAAAAACGCGATCGCCTAATGCTGAACGAATTTCTTCTAACTTAGTCAATAACTTAAACAGTACTCGACCTTCTACAGTATTCTCTGCTAAAAAGTTAAAAATATATACAGCATGTTCTTGTCCGATACGGTGAATCCTTCCCATGCGTTGTTCTAAACGATTGGGATTCCAGGGAAGATCGTAGTTAATCATTAACTGGCAAAATTGCAGGTTAATTCCTTCCCCTGCTGCATCTGTAGCCAAACAAATTTGCTTGTGTAGTTGAAAATCTTCTTGAGCTTTTTTTCGAGCCAGAGGATTCATCCCGCCGTGAATTTCACAAGTGGTATATCCCCAACTAATCAAATTTTGCTTGAGATATTCCAATGTATCTCGATGCTCGGTAAAGATAAGTAGTTTACGTCCATCTTTTAATTCGTTAAATTCTGCTCTTGCCAAACATTCTTTAAGCGCATTAAGTTTTCTCTCCGTACCAATCTCGATTGTCTCTTCTGCCAGCTTAACCAGGCGTTTTAATTCATCTAATTCTTCGCGCAATTCGTCTATTTGTTCGACAACAGTAGACTCAATCGCCAAATCTTCAAGTTGTTCTTCATCACAATCATCGCTATCCTGTTCCGAATCTACAATTCTACCCAAACTCATCAAGCGATCGCGTTGTTCTCCAGGCGACAAATTATCTAACTCTTCCAACAGATCTGAAAAACGCTTTTGTCTTTTTTTCAAAGAACTAAAAATAGCATTGAGACTACTAGCTAAACGTCTTTGTAGTACTGTCCTCGCTAAAGCTACTGCTGCCTGTTTTCTTCCTTTCGTCTTACCTAAATATCTATTTATGTATTGAGTAACGCGATCGTATAAATATTTTTCAGGCTCAGATAGCTCGAATGGTACTGTAATAGCGTGTCTTTCCTTAAATAATTTACGACCATCAAAATCTTTCAACTCTTCTTTAATTCGCCGTAAAAACCAAGGACTATCTTCCAAACTGAGCATTTCTGGGTTAAGGGTTTCCGAAATAAACTGTTCTGGATCGAGTAGCAAGAGAAAATTGTGAAACTGTTCTGCATTTCCTTGGTGTGGTGTCGCCGTCAGCAATAAAATCCGTTCGCTAATTCTCGATAACTCTCTAGCTAACTTATACCGTCCAGATGGATCGTCTAGTTTCCGCGCCGAACATTTGTGGGCTTCATCAATAATCACTAAATCCCAGTCAACTTGTAAAATTCCCGAAAGAATGTCATCTCTTTTAGCAAAATCGATCGAAGCAATACATTGACGAAACCTTTCCCAAGGATTACCTGCTAACTGCCCCTTTGCCAAATTGGAGTTTATTACCTCATAAGTTTCAGAAAACTTGCTACGTAGCTCATCCTGCCATTGAAGCGTTAACGGTGCAGGAGCAAGTATTAATACCCGTTCTATAACCTGTCGTAACTTTAGTTCTTTTAGCAACAACCCAGCCATAATCGTTTTACCAGCACCAGGATCGTCAGCCAAAAGAAATCGTAATCGAACTTGAGGCAAAATTCTTTCATAAACTGCTTCTAGCTGGTGAGGTAGAGGACGAACACCACTAAGACTTACTGCGAAGTGAGGATCGAATTCATAGGCTGTTTTGATTCGTGCTGACTCAATAAACAGAAAAAATTGATTGGCATCAACAGGAGTAGCCGTTAACTGTTCCCGACTTGCTAATATTTTCTCTGCTTCAGATACAGTAAGATAAGCATCCCGTAATTCTCCCTGCTGAGTACGAACTCGCAATAATAATGTATCGCCAATAATTTTTGCTGACTCTACTGTAACTAAGCCATTAAACTGCTCTGGAATAGAAATACGTTTTCCTACTATCTGCTCGATCGCGCCAATCATCTGAATCAAAAAGTTTGTTTATGAAGTAAAAGTTTTTTTACCTACACAAACTTAAGCGATGTTAATTTCGATCGCCATCTAGTACAACTACTGATTCTTCCATCAAACAACTGAAGAACCTTTAGATAGTATAGTTTTATATGCTTGCTGAGGATGATTAATAAGCTCAGGATGCTTCAGTTCTAGTATGCCTTCAGACAGCATTGGATTAATGTAATGATTGCGAATGGTGTCTCGTTTCCGTCCTAAAAGTTCAGCTAATGTTTGAAGTGATAAATATTGTCCAGAGCAAAGTTCTTGAATAATCTGTCGAACAATTTCTTTTTGACTATGCTTATTGTCACGAACTGGTGCGGCTATCTGTAACCAATGTCGATAATGTTCGGAGCTTTCTGGGAAATGTTCGGAGTTTTTTGGTGAATCTTCGCAATCCAGTATTAGAGACAAAGAATTAGATTTTTCTTGATTTGCTAGAGTGTATTGCGTCCCACGACCACGACCAGATTGTTTTAAGTAACCTTTATTTGCTAAACGCTTGAGACATTCTCCAATTTCTTTTGGGTGTTCTTTTCTATAGCGTTGAATATGACTATTGCTAATTTCTTCAAATCAATGCGCTGCTACCAGAATAATACGTTCTAACTCCGTTAACTCACAAAAAAAACGAGTAGACAATATTAAATTCATAGTCAGGGTTTTTCGCGCACCTAATACGTATTTTTTACTTCTGCTTCTGAAGAATCTCCAAAAAGAGATACTAATAAATCTACTTCAATCTCCAAGTGTTCTGCTAATTGGGACAGTGCTTGGGGGGTTAATTCTTTGATTTTTGGCATAGTTATATATCAATTATAGAAATTAAAAAGGCTGATAAGATAAACTACCAGCCTGTCTAATTAATTTTATTATTTTAGTTTTTTATTTAAAAAGGAACTTCAGCCAGATTGATTTCTTCAGGTATTTCTAACTCTGGTAATGTTGTAGGACAACAGGAGTATTTTTAACTTTGCGCCCTTATTGACAATTAAATTCTCATTAAGCTATGCCTTTTTCGGCAGTCAATATAGTTCTCCTCTATTTTTCTATAGTTTCCATCTATTTACGTATAGCTTAATTTGTTTATTACTATTAATTAAAATTATTTTTGTTTTGATAAAAACTATATAAAAATGCAGGATAAAGACAAAATAATCGACTAACTACCTTTCTAGGGGTATTTTTTTTTAGTTGGGGTTAGGTTGGGGTTACGTTCAATAGACGATCCAACTAAAATAAAAAATATTTTTTTTTAAATGATCCAACTAAATTAAAAAAATTTTTTTTAAAATGATCCAATGATGTTCTAACAGACGTTCTAGCAAAAATTTATATATATATATCTCAGAGTATTCTACCTACTATATTAAATATATTTAATAGATAAGTAACCTTATAACTCTTACCCCATATACTCTAAAGTTTTTATGGTCAAAATTACTATAAAGACAACATCCCTGTAAACTTAAAAAATCAAGACTTAAATTCCAACTTTAAATTTTTAATTTTAAGTTCTTTGGCTTTTTTATCAACCGCAGACTTGAGCTTAGCGAACTCAGAATCGATAACTCGTTTATCTTCGAAGGAAACTAAAACGCCATCATGGTAAGCACCGATTAGCGAGATTCGATTGTTATTTTTAATTTCTTTGCAGACTTCAAAAATTAACATTGATTCAATCCACTGAATTTTTCTAGCTAAAAGTTTATGAGCTGGTAGTGAAGGATCTATAATTCGTGTAACTTGTTCCTGGCAAAGAGCTAAGATTACAAAGAAAAAAATTTAACACTATGAAAGAAGAGAGTAAAATTTTACTCTCTTCTTTCTTTATACACTATTAATTAAAGTTTTAGCAATTAAAAACTTCCACTATTTATCCATATCTTTTAGAAACTTTTTTACAGTAAATATGATTTCTTGTTCTTTTACCTTCGTTGATAAATTCAACTTCTACATTGTAAAAAGAGGGCGACTCTTATAAAATTTTAGCTTCCAATTTTTAAATATTAAAAGCAGGTCTAATATAAAATTTTTTGACTGGATTATTTATAAAATAGTTGCGATCAAAATCCATTACCTTTTGATATTTTTTGCTTTTTCTTAATGTTGTTAACATCTATTTTTCTATCTAAATCTTGTTTTTTGTGTAGTGTTATTATTCTAGCTTTTTTTGCTATAATATTAGTAGTTGTTATCGTTTAATTATCAAACTAAACCCGCTATTAATGCGACGACAAATAAGCGGGTTTTTTAACAATTGTGATAAGAAGTTTTTAAGGAGCAAGATAATTACTTGCTCTTTTTTTAATTACGATTAAGCCACAACAGCTTTTCTAATTATTTGAACTTCCTTTTTCTTGAAAGTATGGAATCTACCAATCATTTCTTCATTGGTGTGTTTGATACATTTAATCCCGATCCAATCTGAACCATTAACAATTACCTCATACTCACACCCAATCTTTTCTCTTTGAACAATATCTCCTGGTAATATTTTTTCATTCTCTAAAGATTCACCATTCTTTACGCTGCCATTCGCAAAACTATCGCCTAACGTTAACCACTCGCTTAACAAAGTTTTATTATTAGGATCGTCACAATCCTTACTAAGATTCAGTTCAGCAATATATTTAATATTATTCAAGCTAATCTCAATCAACTTCAACTGGTGCTTTGATTCAATCTCTCTAACAGTAGGCGGCGATTCAACTCTAAAATCTTTAGCCAAGCCGCGATCGACAAAAGCAATGCCAAAACCAATTAATCTATTTTTAGATCTGCCACCTATATATGCGGTTCGATCGCATGATGAATAGACAATGCCAGGTCTTATAACCTGCATGGTTGACGGATCGGCTTGAATGCCTACTACTATCGCTTCGTCATTAAGGACGGGAATAAAACTGTTCTCTCGTTCCGTAGTCTTTTCTAGCTTGACTCCTTCAAATCCTCTCTCCACAACAGTTTCCAGGTATTCTTCTGGCTCTAGGTCGCCAGTTGTCCCGCGCTCGAACAAACTCAAAAGATAATTCTTAAACGTCTCGATATATTTATCTTCCAATCCCGCAATAGTTTCCTCAACCTTGCTTCCAGCCTCATAAACGTATTCCTCAGCAATACGAAGCTCATATAATTCTCTCTCTTTTTCATCTGCTTCGTTTCTTAATTGCTTTAACTGTTGCTCTAACTCTTCAATCTGTGAGGTAAACATTATTTAATTCTCCGTGAATGTATAGATAAAAAAAAATAGCCAGATTAAACTGGCTAAACTCAAGTGGCGATCGCCATTAAATCTGTTTGGTAATATCGATATAAACACTTAAAGCTATGCTCTTTAAGCTCACCTCATTGAAAGCATCCTCACCACATTCGCGCTTGATAGCTTTTATGATGTACGCCATGATCCTGGCTCGTTGGTCGATAAAATTCTTCAGCTCTCTTCTCTGCTTATCAGTTAAAATTGGTAGCCAAGCTTCTTCGTGAGTCGGGCTAACGGTTCGATCGCTACTAGGAGCAGAAAAATCATCATAATAACCGTTTGAATATTGCTCGATCGCTTTTCTAGCAACGCCAGTACTTAAAACCTGAGCTACAGATTTAAAACCGTTCTCTTTCTTGCCTTGGTGAGTAACCAAAGCGTAACCACCTTTAGGCTTGCTAAAGACCATTACCCTCTCGTGAAGCTCTTTATCTCTCAAGTTTTGGTCGCTTAATGTACCCCAAATCGTGATCTCTTCTCCCTCGGTAGACTTTACCTTTAAATAAAGCCGTTGTCCGTACCTAGTATTAATTTCCGAGGCTTCTTTCGTCACTACACCATTAATTAATTCCATTTCTATTTCTCCTTTGTTATTAAGCTTGTTCGATTAATTGTGCTGCGGCTTCTTTCAATACGCAGACAGTTGTAATATCATTCCAGCCTTGTCCTGTTTGCTTGACCAAATCTCGATCGAGAACATCCTTAAGATCTCCCAAGCTGTTCCATTTCTCTAGCGGTATCGAATTAAAGTGTTTATCTTCTCGATCGGCTTCTCTTAATCTTTCAATCCCAAATTTGGATACGATTAAAGCTTTAAGTTCTTCATTCACAAATTGCCCATAGTACTTCCTATGCCAAGAATGGCGGCACTCAAAATCATTGCCACAAATAGCCATTTTTGAAAAATATTCTTCTCTCGAAATCACGATTGTTCTTTTATTTAGATAAAAAAATTCCCAAGCTTTTAACGAGTTCAGGGGGATTTGCTCGATTAAAGTAGTACACAATTAGATCCAAAAGTAATTTGGATAACTATGACAAGCCGCCAGAAAACAACCGCTACCGAAAACGGCTATTAAATGCTTGAAATTTTTACCATATCTACGTTTGAAACCGTTACCCAAGGTGTGGTAAATGGTGACATTAATTAGAATTCCTGTTCCTGACATACCCAAATACTACGAATCGTATAGCTACTACCAAAGCCACGATCTAAAAGCTTTTCTTTGAGTTCTTCTTTGGTAAAATCTTTCTTAATTTCTAGGAAGACAGTGCAATTGATTTTTGGAAGATAATAAACGCCCTCATCGGTATCAATTGGGTCACAATCTTTTGAAATTAGGTCAATGCCTACTTCAATAATTTGGTCTGGGTCTTCTTCTGGTTGTTTTAAGTTATACATGTTGCCTCTTAGGGGTGAAGAAAAATACCCGTCCAAGAATGAACCTGGACGGGTAAACGGTAAGGATTCCAAGATGCATCAAAGTTAATCAAGTAAGTCGGTAAATCCTTCTTCTTCAGCAAGAATTTCTACAACTTCGTCGGAATCTAAACTTTCATCAAAATAATCTCTATAGCAGATATCAACTAAGTCTGACGTTCCCAAACCATAAGTAATTCGAGCTAGTTTGTTGTCAATCTCTTTCATCCAAGTTCTAAACTCTTGTTCTCGATCGGACATAGTTTTGTTCCTCATTTAATTTGTTTGACAATAAAAAACCCACTCAAGTAGAACCTGAGTGGGTAAAAACCTTTTAGCGTCTTGCTTTACTGGACGGGTTATTAACTATTTATTTCGATACGTTATTTTTCTGTGTTCCAATATTGGAACGCTATTTAAGACTTTTGCCAAATCTGCAAAATCTCGAACAACTTAGAACAATATTTTCTAGATTCGTCTTTATCTAGGGTTTTAAGTTCTTTTACCAACCAATCAAATATATATTCTCTGGCAGAACTATTATCATCTTCGCCATTTTGAAGTTTATTAAAACTATCGTTATATAGCTGGAGAAACAAAGGTATATTTCTTTCTAGGGAACTGCCTTTAAACTCTTCACTGGGATCGGGTAAATCCCTGTCATTGAAATAATACTGACAAAAATCAAAAGAATATTTCCAAGTATTTTCTTCAGGAGTTGTATCTAGCTCTATTGTTTCTGTAGCTACTGGAGGGTCTTCTATAGGAACTTCAGGAATAGTAGTAGGTTCTACTAGACCAAATCTTTGTCTATTAAATTGTTCCAAGTCTATTTTTACAGGTTCGATATTATGAGCAACTAAGATAGTATCTTCGGGGATTGGCTTTCGATTAATGTACCGATCGGCTATTTCTTTAGCTTCAGTAGCTCTTCGGCATTGATTAATCAACCTAAAAGCTTCGATCGCATCATTCACTTTATTGAGATCTCTAATAGTTGCATCAGGAAGATAACTATTTATCTTATTCCAATCATATTTATTGAATCCTTCTGCTAATAATCTTTGCTTAATTAAATCTTTCTCACCATATCGCTTAACAGTACTAGGGCTTTCACCTACTTTTTCAGATATTAATTCTGCGGTGGATTTTGCTGGTGGTTCATTTTGACCCACCAGCACTTTATTGTATTGGTTAAACCCAGTCCCACCAGCACTATTTTTAGTTCGGTTATAAAGCCACCCAATATACCCGATTCTCTTTTCTTTATCTAAATTACGTTGGGCTAATTGCAGTTCAATAATATAGGTTTTTGCTTCCTCAATATTATTAAAAGCTGTGGGACTAAGTATTGTAACCAATACACAATAATGAATATCGTCCTCTATTTCTGTAGATAAAATATTAAAGCGATTATGACCGTCAATTAATATACAATCATCCTTACTTTCTTGTTGCCATAATATTAATGGCTTCTGCATTCCTATATTTAAAAGAGATTGTTTTAAAGCTTCACGTTCATCAGTATCTAATTCACAGATAGCTTCTTGTAATTGTGGTTCGATCCTAATAATTTCTTTAGCCCGATTCAAACTTATCTTCTTTGTTTCTCCGAATATTTTACTCATTGACAACCTCAACTAATTTGATTTCCTCAATCTTAGCTTGGTCAATTAATAAAGCATGGTAAGCTTGACGAACCGCTTCACACGGTTCTACATCATTTTTATCAATGAGTCTAGAAGCTAAATCTTCTATCTTCTGTCGCTTTTCGTTTTCCTCTGAAGATAAAAAATCCGATAAACTTTTATTTGTTTTCCGATCGCTTCCTTTACTCAAACCAAAATGATTTTTTATAGCTCGTGTACCTTTGTCGTATAAACAAATAGTCAAAGCATCATTTATATGATTCCAATAAAACTTTTTTTTCACATCATTTATTACTAGAGTGCCATTTGGATTTTTATCATTCGCATGACGATTAATATAATCTTTAACTGAATCTGTAAAAGTACGTCTAACTGCTTTATTTTTTAACCTTGCATTAACTCTTTCGATCTCATTTTCTAAAGTAGTTGGAATTTGAAAAAGATTTTTTACTAGAGTAACTAAACCACCTACACCTAAAGTTACTAGTAGTTGAAATGCTTTTTTCTTAGTAGAAAATAAAGTTAAAACTTTTTCTGCATCTCCCAGTGAAATAGTATCAATTGAAACACTATTATAAACAACCGTATAAGTTCTTAATCGTTCTGGTAAAGCAAGCCGTCCTCTTTTACTACTTACTACTCTATTAAAAGTCTCTAAATTACCACCTAAATCTTGAATAAACTTTTCTTTTTCAATAAATAAATTTGGTTCGTATTTACTCTCGATTGCTTGGTAACAATTAATTGAAAATTCTCCAACTATTAATTGTTGATACGTTACAATGATTTTATTTAATCTATTATTTCTATTCATTTTATTTATATGAAGCGCCCACTAAGTTTTACTCTGTAACTGCTTGTGGGCTTTTACTCTTCAACAATAAATAATTAATTAATGATAATAGTAGGCAACTCTTTAGCTTCAGTTTAATTTTGTGTAAACCGTAATTAATGACAATAATAGTGTATTAAGATAAAACAAAAATACTATTTGACTAAAAATTCAACAAAAATAGGAAAAGAAATACTCAAGCGTCTTTACTCTACTTTGGTGGAATCCAAATCATAAAGTATGTCCATCTCATAAGAAACATACCTAGAAATAAATATTCTTATTCCCAAATAGCGATCGCATTAAATCATGTTCTTTTTCTCTATCGCTATTTAAGATCAGATTTTTATCATTAATCTATTTATTTCAAAACGTTGTTTATTAGTGTTTCAATATTGAACCAACACAACCTAATACCTCACTGAATAAAAAAACCCGCTCAAGGAAATCTCGAACGGGTTTTTTATTAAAACCTAATGGCATCTGAGGTAGAAACACAAGCTCTATCTAACTCTCGCTATATAAAGGTTTGAAAGTGCCTAAGTTGGTTTTATTTCAAATTCTAAAAAAATAGAAAATGCGATTCATTGTTCCGAATCATCTTTAAAGGATCTCACGATCTCTTCTTACTTTTAGGCTTTCGCTTACAAGTCATGTAGTTTCAAAAACTACCCCGCCCAAATTGCGGTCATTTTATTGTACTAGCTTTTTATCTATCGGCGTTAACGGGACTTAGACATTTTTTGCCCAAAAACAGCCTCAAACCTATATACAGCCGAAGTTTTACTTCGATTCGATAATTTTATTGATATACTTAGGTTTCAGCCATTTTTTAGCGTTTGACGTATATCCCTTACGTTAGTTGAGTTTGAGGCTGTTTTCTTCTTGTTTTTGTCTAAGTCCCGTTAATGGATTTACCATTCCACATTAATCTGGAATTCGACTGTACTAACCGCTAAAACCTCGTCTTCTCCGCTTCCTTCATCAAACCTATTAATTCTTTAATCGGATCTTTTCTCCGACCAACACTTATCAACACCAATAAACTTACTACAGGAAAACTACAAAACGCAATATACCCGACAGCAATTAATATTATTGCCATTAAACACTCAATCACAAACTGAACTAAACTATTCACTAAAACTTCAAACATTTTTGTTACTCCTTAATTACGAACAATTTTTTACGAATTAAAAACCCCGTCCGATCGCATTAATCAGACGAGGCTTTTTATTCCCAAATATTTTTTATTTCCTTTTTTTGAATCTTTTTTTAATTTTAAATAAGGTGGAATTGTAGCGATCCAAGAGATCTAGAAAGAAGAAATCGATCCAAAAAGATTACGGTTTTTATTTAGTCTTTTGCGATTCGGAATTAGCTACGCGGATCTATGATTAGAACCAAACCATTGCTTCTGGATCGTAATCTTCTGGAAATTCTTGGGAATAATCAAGGATATAAAGCCATGAGCTTTCTATATCCTTTTTGGTAATTTCACCACTAGCAATATCTGCTGTGTCATAGCCAAGTATGGCAGCGTCTTTAATTAAATCTGAATAGTTATAAGTCATGTCAATGTTTCCTATGTCACTTGAATTTGTTGATTAGCACTTATTGGATCTTCTCCACAACCAGACAACCAGAAGCTACACGAACTCTAAGTTACTCAAGATAAATAAGATCTAAAGAATACTTAAATTACTTCAATTCCTGAGTACCCGAACGGGGCTAAGGGTAGGGAAGTAACAACCGTCTAGAATTTTAGAAAATAGCTGAGACTATCCAAGCCGTCACTACCTTCAGATTGCTGATATCTAAAACTATCCAAGCCATCAATACCAACAACATCTAGACAATTGAAACTAGCACGAATTTCAAATTACCTAGAAGTTTTTGTTTCTTTAGTTGTGTTATCCCTTTCTGGGACTTATTTATTAATCACAAAAAAAGGGCAGTCTATTATGACTGCACTTTTATATATAGCCGTGTTTAACTAAAACTCTAATTACGCGGAGAACGAACTTGAGCTAATAAAGCTAACTGGCGATCGAACCTTGAACCAGATAACTTTATATTACTAATTAGTTCAAACACTTGATTATTTAGCTCTGCCTTTTTAGTCAGATTGCGAACAGCATAAGCTAACACAGCATTTTTATACTGTGGTGCATATAGTAATTTACCTGATTCAATTAGCTTTGCCACTTCGAGATTAGCTGAGTACTTAGTTCTATACGTGTTTTCTTGCTCGGCATTAAAGAAACTTCTCTGTCTGAGTTTGGATGTCTCACGATTGAAACTTTTTACATCCTCTTTTAGTTCATTCAAAGCTTTCTCGTTTGCGATCGAATAACCACTTAAGCCTAACTCTTCATATATCGTCCATAGCTCGATACAAGCAAAGTATTCAGCTAAATTTACTGTTTCACCTCGATGTAAAGAATCTCCTATCTCAATGATGGATTGAAATGCCATACTATAGCTAGCTCCAACTTCAGTTTTATAGTGAGTGTGAACTTTAGCTAAAGTGTCGGCGTAAGTACCAAGAGCTAGGGAATTATAGATTGAGAGATATTTTGAACGAGTCTTTGTTATCTCTTTATCTACTGTTTCTTTATCCTTGCCTCCTACGAATTCCTCAATTGGATTAGAGTATGTGGTTAATGTTGTTTCAGTATCTCGCAGAACTTCGTAACCTTTTAGAGAAAGGAAAGTCTCGTTAAACATAGCGGCGTGTTGATAACCTCGGAGTCCTCCAAATTGACTAATGGGAGTTAGGTAAATAAGATCGCCGTCACAATCACCGATTGTTGTTTTACTCCATACAATAGGACTAATAGCAGCAACACCAACATCATAAGAATCATCAATCCTTACGACACAAGCAGCAAACATCGGCAACGGACAACGAGAAATTAAGACAACATCCCCATCACTTAGACGAGCTGAAAGTTTACCATCATTAGGTTCATTGCCTTTTAGCAAGGGGGATTGACTATTGACCTTAACGTAAGGAAGCTTGGCAACTTCACCATCAGGATAAGTTTTAGTCTCGAACCCGATCTTGTAATCAGTAATTACTTTGACGTGCCAAGAGTTTCCAGCTTTTAAGAAACCAGTAACAGTTTTACCTGAGTTAATATCTTTTACCCAACGAATACAATAAGATTGCCAATGAATGAAATACTCTTTGAGCAATTGGGCATTGTGACTGTAACCGAGTACTTTGAGCAATGCAAACAAATCAGACAAGATATTATTACTAGTTTCATCACCTGAATAATCACTCAAAGGATTACCTTGACTATCCCAATGTCCATATCTTAGTAGTGCCATAAATGGAATATCAATTACCCAAATATGCTCTGGTAATGGTAAAGATATACGAATAGCACTAGCTTTACTAACCAATTCACCTATTACAGCTTTTGGATTAGTTACTCCAGTTTGAAGGAATTTAATTAGATCGTCTCTATCGTTAGGGAGTACAAAAGATCTATCAACCTGAACTAACAAATCATCTTTGTCGGTAATTAATAATTCAGTAAAGCTAGCTGTTTTATTTGCTTTATCTTTGAACCACTGGTCAATCTGTAAGTGATAAGTGGACGCTACTATTTGTTCAGCAACGCCCAACTTGGATAAACCATAGTTCTCATCGGCTGTACTTACTTCTACTTGATAGTGGCAAATACCAAAGATTGCTTGAAAGCGTTCTCTTAAGTACCATTGACCATCTTTCTCGAAGAAACAGAAATCACCAGAATAGTCTTTATATTCTTCTACTATGTGGCGATCGACAGGTTCGTCAATAATATAGGTACAAAGATTGCGATCGAACCATTGTTCTAATTCTGCTTCACTTACAAAGTTCCCGTCTACAAATAATTTTCCTTGTTTCCAAACTACTTCTTTATCAAGATGAGCATTGGCATATAATTCTAAAAGTGCGATCGAAGATTTAATTGTTTCACCATTAAGGACGATATCAGCATCATTAAATGGATTAGCAGATAGGGATTTAGCCATTAATTCAGTAGTCAAGTCTCCAGTCAATCCCGCATCCTCAATCTTATACACAGTGAAGGGTTTAGCCAATGTGGTTAGCTTCTTCCCCGTACCTCTTAATTTGACATTCTTTTTATTTGCTGGTGTATATCCTTTTGCTTCTACTACTATGGATCTGATCTCATCATTATAAGAATGAGAGCCATATCTTACAGTTGGTGAATCAACTAAAGTAATTGGAAAGAATCTATCATTCTTTAGAATAGGTACACCACGAAATTCTATTACATCTCCACTTTGTAATTCACCTGACTGGATAGCTACAGCATTCTCGATTTCTTTTCTTAGGAAATCGAGAATTTCAGCTCTGTTACTACCTAGCGATCGCAAATATTCTTCTCCAAAAGAATCAATATTAATCTCACAGCTCAATCTTTTAGGTACACTGAATTCAATCTCTTTCTTACATAGAGCTGCACCCGAACCGTTATTGAAACGCTTGAAAGAGATTAGGGAATACATTGGCTTCCCATAAGTAAAGGTGTGTCCACCACTATATTCAATTTTCAGATTACTGAAGAAACCATCTGGTAATTGAGCTGATAGAAAGAATTCTGCTGCAATCCTGTTAGCTCCTTTTCTTGCATCATTAATAGGATGAAAGCTAGTTAGTACATCTTTATTACGATATACTCCTAGTACTTCCGCACCAGCTCCGCAATAACAATACTTACTGTTCTGTTTATCGGTAACTACGGGAACACTCAGGGAATCAACAATCGCTCTATAATCGTCTGCTTGGGTTTCCGTCTCACTGATAATAAACTCAACGCCTTTGTTATAGCCGTTGAAAGTATAATCTTTAGCTGTAGGGAGTGAAATAGCAATAGGTGAAATCTTGTGAGCTTCTGCAATCTGTTGGATAGTTTTTGCAGTGACAGGTGTACCGTCTAGTTTTGCCTGATAGGCTTCTGGACGACCATAGTATCCCTCCCGTGTTGCCCGATCGACAATTACTTTAGATTCCAATTTATCCAATAGTGATTCTAAAGAAGCTCGATTTTTGAGATAGGGAATAATATTAGCAATGATTGCTAATACATAACGAGTATCGTATAGTCCAGTTTGACTAGCTTGGCGAGATTTATTAGCTTTGAAATGTACGAACACGTACTCACGGCACTCTAACCAGACAGGCTTATTATCTTTGAGATATAGGGAGTGAGCCAGTTTACGGTTATCGTAATCAATCCAAACTGTTACTTTTACGTTCTTAAATTGAGTGGTAAAAGTATATTCTTGAATTCCTTTTGGAACAGTTAGGTTATCGAAATTATCTTTGATAAATAATTCCAACAATTGGTTTTTATCTAGTGTTTGTTCGAAGGTAATATCAGTAGTAAAAGTTGTTTGTTGCATGAAGCGAGTGAAAGATTTGTAATTAAAAACAATGAACTGGAATTGAGAGAAAGCTTTGTCTGAAGTGTTGATAGTTTTCATTTTCTTTATCCTTGTGTAGAGATGAATGGATAAAAAAAGGGCATAAAGCCCCAATCAATTATTTAAATTAATTCAAGTGGTAATCTAAATTTGAGCCAGATATTATTACTAGCTCTAGCTTTTAATTCATCAATAATCAATTGTTTCTTGATTTTCCATTGCATTTGATTTTTGGTATTTTCAACAGCACGACAAGTATCTTCATAAAGAAATATTAAATCTCTCCAATTTTCAGTATCAAAATCACTATTAATCTCATCAATATAAGACCAATTTGTGTCATGATTTGACAAATACTCTTCTTCTTCGTAATAAGCATTAGCTACTTCATTACAAGAGTTAATTAACTCTTGTTGAAGCTGGTTGTTGTCTTCTAAAATCCAATTTAAAAGCATGATGTTTCCCTTAATAATTAATAAAAAAAGGGCAACCTAAGTCACCCTAATTAATCAATTAATTATTAAAAACCAAACAAGTCTCTGACTCTTTGAATCCTAGTCTTTTGTATAAGCTAGCTCTATCCGCTCTATCCTTACCTCCACCATCACCATCAAACGGTACACATTTGAAAGTAATTCCTGGATAATTTTGAATAAATTCTTTCCAAGTTTTAATAGCTTGGAGTACAATTATAGTACCTTCTTTGCTATCTTTTAACTCTAAAAATCTATAGCTCCCATCAATAATAAAATTAACAGTTCCGTCTCTAGTAACTGTTACTAATCATACAAATAAGGTTTGGTTTTCGTTGCTGTAAAACATGGTGTTTTTCCTTTCATTAATTTGGTTAATAAAAGGGCAAACAGCCAAATTTAATTAAAAAATAGTTAGTACCTAAATTTTTTCAGAAGGGTAGAGGGGAGTACCTACCTATAATAAATACCTATTTTATTCGTATCAAATTTTCTCAAAAACAGACGCTCTTTAAAATATTTCTAGTTCAGAAATAAATATTTTATTTTTTAAATCATAATTAAATGAAGATAAAATATGAAAAACTTCTGTGTTGCTTAAAGCAATTACAGTTTCAATATTTAAATAAAGTATTCGATCGAATTGGGAAGAAGTAGGGAGAAAAATTAGTTGGAAATTATTATTTCCAAGGATGACGCGAATGTAGTCATATAGATTAATTCTCAGCCCAGTTGCTTATGTGGTGACTAGGTTTTTTTAGATAAAATTGAGGGCTAGTGAGAAATAAAGCCTGTGAATAGCAAGGGTAGTAAAATTAGGGCAGAAATAATTAAAACTATCGTTCCTGCGTCAAGTTTAAGTGTGTTTTTCGGTGGTTCTTTCATGGCAGAGATGGTTTTTATACGCTTCATATTATATTAAATGCGTTAGTGAAGCTTGTCCGTTTGAATCGCTCTCTTCTTCCTCTTCAATGTATCCCGTGCCACCACAAAAAGAGCAAGTTTCAGAGCGTTGAATCTCACCCGAACAGTCCCTAATTTCTATGTATCCGAGTCCTTCGCAGTGGTGGCAGGAGTTTTTATTGGTCATGGTTGGTTTATCTGCGATCGTTCGCTTTACTTTTCTTCTCCTGTTCTTCTTTCCATGAGTAAATATCAGAATAAACCTTTACTGAGTGGACAGAAGCACCTTCTCCATAGTCTATATCTACAGGCTGCATCGCTGCAACAATTTCGGCATCATCTTTGTTAGAGAACAAGCCAACAAATTCACCGCAAGGACATTCGACTTTATAAAGTTCTTCAAATTTTTCTACTCCCGCACTTTTATTTATCACGATGTAATGCTCGTTTTTTTTTAGTTCTATATCTGTGTAGATATTTTTAAGTACAATATTGCTTTCCCCATTTAAGGTATTCATTGAAATCATTACATCCAAATGATTTCACACTTCCATCTGGCATTAAACCATTAGTTTCCTGCCAACCAGTAGCATATGGACCAAAGCTTACTAGACTGACTGAATTACAACTATTAATTATTTGCGTGGCAACAGATTTTACTAACACAGATGAATTCATGATTGAATTTGTTGCTGCTCCTTCCATACCAAATACATATTGGTATGGACGATTTTTGGGATAATCAGGATACGTACTCGAAAGATTACGGCGATCGAAGTATACAATCTTTATTTGACGACCATTTTCAATTCGGTTTTTAGCAGCAATGATTGCTGCACGACATTTTCTTGTTTCATTAAATTCTTGTGCCACTACAGGCACAACACTTAGAAGTAATGTATCTAAAGCGATTAATCCAGCAATAAAAATTTTATGCATAGTAAAAAAAGCCTATAAATTTAAAATTTATTGACAACTAGTTAAAGGAAAATTATGTAGCAAAAAAACTTAGCTAACTCCGATCCAATCTTTATTGTCTAGATTTTTTTTTTATAAATTTAAAGAGAAAAATTCCTATTCCTGTTGCTACCGAACCAATCGCAACTCCTGCAATTATTAATTTTTTTTGTTGTTCTTCTTTTCTTGCTTGGGCATTAATAAAACCTATTTGACGATTCCACTCATTTCGTCGATCTAACTCTTGCAATTCTCGACACCTTATTTGCATTAAATAATCGGAATCATTACACGCTGGATTAAATTGGGCTTTGGCAGATAAAACTAAACTACTGCCCAGAAGTGAAAATAAAATAAATAATACGTGTAAGGTTAAATTTGATATTTTCATAGCTTTTATCTGTCAAGATTACTTGATTAATTATTGTTGATTTTCAAGACCTTTTTGCCACTTATTATCTATTTTTGGTAATGCCGAACAGGAAATAAACGATATAAAAGTAAGAAATAATATAAATCTTTTGATTAATTTTTGTAGTTCTATCTTTGAGCTAACTTTGACAAATTTAATAACCACCAACATAAAAGTTTCAGGCTGAAATTTATATTTTTGCTATTGGTTTTATCTATTCCTAATAATTATTTCTGCCCATCCCTTAGAATAATTAGTTCCGCAAGCATAGTCGTATACTCCAATGGAGCGAAAGTTGTAATTGGCAATTTCGCCAGGAACAACATCATGAACACCAGACCCAAACTCATTACTGAAGTGTACAGACTTTGCAGCGCAGTTAACTGTATAAGTGTTTTTGTCCATTCCTTGATTTTCGCGAACGCATTTATCAAATGATGGAGATTGACGGCAATTCCACCATCGGGGAGTCAAAGTTAAAATTTTTGCCTCATTACTGCCTAGACCAGCAGTAGCCACGACTTCCTCACCTGAAATTTCAGCAATAGATTTAGCATGAACAAATGTTGTTAACTGAGTAAATAGCAAGACAGAAAATGATGCACTAAAGAAAATTTTTTTCATATTTGATATTTTGCTAATAATTCTTGACCTCGATCGCCCATCTCTTCTAGCTTTGCCTTAATTAGTTTTATTGCCATTGGAGAAGGTTGAGCGTGTCCGTTTTCCCAACGATTAACCGTGGGATAGACTACACCCAAGAATGCAGCAAATTGTTCTTGAGTCAGCCTCATTTGGAGTCGGAGTTCGCGGATGAGCCTACCGACTTGTGGCTGTTTCATTATTTTTGTCGATTAATATTTTTTAGGTAATTTAGTGAATGCATATTGTCCTGAATATAACTACTCGATCGCACTAAAGTAATCAGTAAGATTTCTGAATCTTAAGGAAATTTAAAATTGAAGCGAAAACTTATGTAAAACGCTGGATGTGGTGGTGTGTGTATATCTAAAATTTAGACGCTAGATCTAGCGTCTTTCAGTAGTTGCTGAGTCGGTTTGTACTAATGTAGAGTTTACTGAGGTTATTTGCGCGATCGCGAATTTTCAAATTACTTACTTTTAAAAAAAAAACAGTGCGATCTCGATCGATACTGTACGGCGATCGCGCTCGAATTTCAAAGATTATGGTGGTAGATGCGATCGCTTGTATCTTTAAGATTAATCAAACAGATCTAATCGCCATTTACTCTCGTCTAACAAACAATCCTCAAGCCAAGCTTCATATTGCGCTATTACTTGCGGGTCTTTGGGTGGCCAGGAAGACAGTAAATTTTCAACATCAAGTGCGATTATCAGTTCACCTGGTAGCTTGAACCAAGCTCTTCAATAACTTTTTTCGCCTGTCTTTTTATCAGTAACAACTCGTTCAGCCTTAACATTTTGCGGATCGTAACCAGCAAAGGAGATATCGAAGTATTCGATCGATCGATCTTCAGTTTCGTAGCTGTAGCCGTGTGTTTTGGGGTTCTCAGTCAAGTATTTCATGGACTATCATTTCTCCGTTGCCATACAAAGGCGGAGTTGGCAAAATTGGTAAGGGAAGCGATCGAATTAATTCAGTTCGTTCGTGTTAAATCATAGATTTAGCTATTAATAAATCGCTCCCTTCAGTAACTAACTCGCAAATATCATTAACAATCGAATATACTTGCCAATAATCTAAACTAGTTTGTTGACTAACTACACTAGTTATTTGTTCGGCTAATAACTCATTTCTTTTTCCCGAACAAATAGTATCCGCCCACGCAACCAACAAATCTTCTAAAGTACATTGACTACATTCTCTCCAGCGAGCATGAGTACGGCAAAATCTAGCTATTTCTGGTTCGACTCCAGCTTCTATTAAGAAAATTTCTCCATTTATTTCATGATTATTTCCAGAACCAGAAATTTCTTCTGGATAAGTAATTTTTCCCGCATCATGTAAAGCTACACCGATTGTAATTAATTGATAGTTACATTTAAGTGTGGGTATTTTTGTTTGTAGCTCTCTAACAATTATATTTGCTGCTTCAAGTACGACTTGATGATGTTTGATTAAACGCGAAGATGCTCCTAATTTCTTTAACAGTAAAAGAGCATCTTGAGGAGTATTGATTATCATATTATCTACTCTTAATTTTAAGAGAAGCGATTACATATAATATATTTCCAAAGCGAAATTTCTTGACAAAGAAGATAGAATTCGAGAGTATTACATGAGAAAAGAAAAACTAAACAAAGAGTAAAGTAATGCTTTCTATTTATTAGTGTTTTATAGATAATTTTGAATAGTACAATAATACCTAGTTAAAATTACTTTTTTAGAGCCAAACGCGATCGGCTCTGCCGGTGCGCTCCGCGCAATCGCGATGGTCTTAAAATTCAAGGAGAATCGCCATGTCAAACGAGGGCTACCACGAACCAGTTCATGAATTGACTGGAGTAACCAGAGAAATGCACCGTGCCATCACGTCACTGATGGAGGAGTTAGAAGCCGCAGACTGGTACAATCAACGAGTGAATGCCTGTAACGATTCCGAACTCAAAGCGATTCTGTCTCACAATCGGGATGAAGAAAAAGAACACGCCGCCATGCTTTTGGAGTGGATTCGTCGGCAAGACCCGACTTTTGACAAATATCTGAAAAAGTATTTATTCACTTCACAACCTATTGCCCACAAATAGACTTATTGCGAAAAAAAAGTGTCATAAGTTTGTCAACTGGCTTATTATGGTGTTTGCTCTCAGCCAGTCTAGAGATAATTCTGTGGCTAAAACTTCAAATTCTGTACCGCATTCCAAACGCATCTCCTCACTAATTGCGCTCGCTTTTTCAGCTTATCATACCTCAATTCACCAATGCCCCATTTTTTTTGTTGGTTACATGTTTTCCAGATTTTTATGGAGAACGCCCAAACAGTATTTAACACCGTCTGTTAGCTCGTCCTCAAAACTTACCTCAAGGTTATCAATGAAATCTTTCATGTAATTTTCACGAGCTTTGATTTTTGCTACTTTATCGATATCTTCGCTAATTCCTAGATATTGATACACAGCTTCTAGAATCTCTTCCTTAACTACTTCATCTAGATCTTCTTCTCCGCAATACGATCGACTGAGTAAAAGATCGTATACGTTTGGAGCTAGAGAGATTTCTAGTTTGTGGTATTTTTGATTCTCTGACTTGTTTCCGAATGGTAAATCGTTTGAAATCATTTTTTTATTCTTTGGTTGATGTTTGCCTATTATATAGATGATTGTCTATATAAATACCTATCGATATAGTAGTTGTCCAGTCAAGGAAACATGTGTAAGTACTGTTGCCTTGCGTTTATTTTTAATTCCTTTCTCAAAATATTTAGTTTATTCGATCGGTAAAAGTTCTTTTACAGGTTTGGGACAAGTAATTTCCCAAGTAGAAACAACTTCTACTTTAGAAGTATTAGGATCTTTAAAATTTCCTTCGTATTTTAGCCGTAGATTCTCTTGTTTGAGCTTTTCATTTTCTAATAATAAAGAAGCAAAAGAATTAGCCGCTTCTATATCTTGAGGCAAGTTTAGATGGGTGTGAACTATTTCCCGTAGGTAAACTGCTGCAATAGATTGTAGTTGGGTAGGGGTGGAGGTGGTAGTGGTTTTGTTTGGCATTAATAATAATAAATACTAAATAGTAATAATATAATATATAATAATTTAAAGCTCAAGAATTATATTCTTGAGCTTTAAATTATCTTTATAATTTTTCTTTCGGGTTTAAAAACTATGAAAAATAAAAATAAAAATAAAAATAAATGGCTGTATCAAGAAAAATGGCACAAGAAATTTTATCAAGTGCTGAAAAATGGTTGAAAAAACAAGAACAGCAAGATCAAAAATCTAGCTCTAAGGAAACGATTTCTTTACCTGAAATCCAACAAATACGTATAATTGCTTTTAAATAACGGTGTAAATCTATTAAATCTAACTCGTTCCAGTAATTAGGATTAGAAAATGCTTTAAGTAATTGTGTTTTGTCCTGTACTTGTTCGAGTTCTTTTTGTAAATTTGATTCAATATTTTTTACTTGGTAATTAAGTTGCTGATGTAGATTCAAATATTCAGGTAAGTTAGTTAGATTGTATTTTTTGAGAGCTTCTTCAGCTTCAGTTTTTAATAGCTCTAATCGTTCAGAACTCACTGAGGGCGTTTGACCCTCAGAAGATTTAAGCAATAAATCTATTAATCCATTAGCTTGAGCAGTTATTTTTTCCAGAATTCCTTTTCTTAATTGGCTTTCGCTGATCCCTTTAGATTTACAACTAAATTTACTCCTACCGTTGCAGTAATAGTAATAATATCGTTTGCCCTTTTCGTAGGTAGAGGTACGGCTATAAGCAAGTTGACACTTCTCACATCTCAGAAAAGAAGAGAGTGATTGAGGTTCGCCTGGGGCAATCCTAGCTTGGGCTATCCTATGCCCAATGTTTTCGTTAGTTTTTATGATTTTTTCAATTGCTCTCCACTCAAAATCTGTAATTAAAGCTTGGTCAGGGTGAGTATTGTAGTTAATCCGCCATTCATGGGGCTTCAATCTTTTATATCTTTTACGGTCTAATTTTTCCCCATAAAACACTTTCTTGTGAATACCATAAGCAGTATGTCCGCGCAAGATTGGATTAATTGACCATTCGATTACAGAATTACTAGCAAATTTTAAGTAGCGTTCTATCTTAGTTTCACCTAGTTCAGTTTTATCTATTACACTTCGTAATACCTCTTTCCAGAGTTTTAAAGCTTTAGTTGCTGCTTGATGTTCTAAATATAGATCTATAAGGATTCTAGCTAGATCTACTATAGCTACAGGGTTGCTATTATAAAAGCCAATTAAGTTAGATCGATCGTCTAAAAGATTATCTAGTTCAAACTTTTTATCTTTTCCTCTTCTGTATCCAAGAGGGATATTACGGCTTATTGGAATTCCTTTTTCCTCAGCAAAAACGTAAGAACGAGAGATTCTTCTACCCATTCGTTCTGATTCCTGTTGGGATTCAAAGGCTTTCTGGGATCTTAGTTCAATAGCCCAAGGAGAATTAGAATTTAATTCAGGCTCATCAGTAAAAGTCCACGCTACACCTAATTCAGTACACAAGGTATAGAAAAATCTCATCTCTGTTTGGTCACGATTTAGGCGATCGCTTCTACTGGTAATTACTTCTGATACTTTACCGATAGTAATATTTCTAATTAAAAATTGATAGAGCGGTCGGTCTGTATGGGTGGCTGATTCTCTCTCTACTAAAATTATGTCAGGGTTGTAGCGTTCATAAGTTTCTACCTGGCGTTCTATAGAAGTATATTGATGAGATTGATCTGTAGATACTCTAGCGTAGGCTACCTTACCCAAGAAATCTAAAGAGCTTAATGTAGTTAATTGATTTGAACTCTCAATAACAATACTCATGGCACTTTCATTAGTTTTGTACCTATGAGTATATCATCAACAATACCTAGCTAAAAACCCTAATGGTTATTGCGGTTTGGGCGGTACTAATGTTTGTCTGGCATAGATAAAAAAGTGACACCTCCTGACGCTGACTTACGGCAAGTGCGGGAGGTGTCACGGTTGCTCGAAGAAGCATCGCAACTAAACGTTTCGATGCTTTTTTAAATAGCGTTAAGATTATTTACATAACTTTAAATTTGCCGAAATCGACTTACATGAAAACAGCATTGATTACTGGTGCTTCCTCGGGAATTGGAGCAGCTTTTGCTAGAGAATTAGCAGCCAGAAAAACAAATTTAGTTTTGGTTGCTCGTTCTGAAGATAAACTCCAGCAACTAGCTCAGCAACTTACTCAACAGCATCAAGTTCGGATAGAGGTTATTCCATGCGATCTAACTCAAGCAAATTCAGCCCAAACAATCTTTGAAAAGATATCTCAGCAAAATTTATCGATCGATCTACTAATTAATAATGCTGGTTTTGGTGACTACGGTGCGTTTGTCGATCGAGATATCAATAAATATTTATCGATGATTCAGCTCAACATTTCAGTTTTAGTCGAGTTAACTCACTTATTTCTTCCTAGTATGAAACAGCGGGGTTTTGGAAACATTATTAATTTATCCTCGATCGCTGGTTTTCAACCTCTACCCTATATGGCTGTTTACGCCGCTACTAAAGCTTTTGTTCTCAGTTTTTCCGAGGCGATTTGGGCAGAAAATAAAGATTCGGGCGTTCGCATCCTTGCTCTTTGCCCTGGCGCAACCGAATCAGAATTTTTTAAAGTTGCTGAATTTCCTCAATCTTTTTCCAGTAATGGTGCTTCTGGCGGTTATACTTCTGCGGAAACAGTGGTTAAAGATGCTCTTAAAGCATTAGAAAATAAACAATCTACTTTAGTAACTGGTGGTTTTGCCAATCAGGCGATCGTCAACATACCTCGATTTTTGCCTAGAGATATTTTGGTTACTGTTGTCGAAAAACAGTTTAAAAAGTAAATTCAAAGTTTGAAGTGCGAAATGTTTTCTAAGGGCGTAGTTTCAAAGGCATTTAATTGGAGTTCGAGCTTTATGCTTGCTGAATATGTCTCAAAAATTAAAAGTTCGTTTTGGTGAGGTCAAATATGGTTCGATATCTGTAGAAATTGTTGGTAGCGATCGCAAACTGACAATTTTTTATCTCTGTACAAAATAAAAAAAGAAATAAAAGCTTGTAAAAATTACTATACAAAAGTTTTATACATATAAATTAACCAGAGAATTTTCAGCAAAAACACAGAAGAAAAAACTCAAAAAGTAAGTTTAACTGAAAGAGGACATAAAGTTTTTTTCTATTACTTAATAATTTTACCAATCAAAAAAAGCTTAAGTTAAGCTAATTTATTGCACTAAGCGGCAATAAATTAGCTTGGCTTATTTTGTGTGCTTTTTGTTGTAAAACAATTAAAATTTTTGAGGCAAGTTTTAAGTTTTAGGAAAATTTTCTACAACAATCCATAGTTTTAAAATTTAAGGAGGAATTAATAATGACAATTACACTCTCCAAAGGACAAAGAATATCGTTAGAGAAAGTTGCACCAGGACTAACAGAGATCTTTGTTGGTTTGGGATGGGATATTAATGCAACCGACAGCGGTAGCAACTTCGATCTAGATGGCTCGGCTTTTTTGTTAGGAAGCAATGAAAAACTAGTTTCTGAACAACATTTTATCTTCTACAACAACTTAATCAGCCCAGATTCAGACAAATCAGTTCAGCAAAGAGCAGATAACTTAACTGGTGCAGGTGATGGTGATGATGAAGTTATCAAAGTCAATCTTCAAAAAGTTCCTATTGAAGTTGAAAAGATCGTCATTACTGTAACTATTCATGAAGCCGAAGAACGAAAACAAAATTTTGGTCAAGTTCAAAATTCCTTTGTTCGTGTTGTAAATGCTCAAAGCAACGAAGAGATTCTTCGTTACGACCTTGGTGAGGATTATTCAATTGAAACGGCATTAATTATGGCTGAACTTTATCGTAAAGATGGAGAATGGCGCGTCAATGCGATCGGATCTGGCTATGAAGGTGGATTACAAGCTTTGATCGCTCGCTATAAAGCTAATTAATTTGAAGCGTATATTCAAAAAACAATAAACATTTAAGGAGAAAATTATGACAGTTACACTAGCCAAAGGACAAAGAGTCTCGCTGGAGAAAGTTGCGCCAGGACTGACAGAAGTATTTATTGGTCTGGGATGGGATGTCAAAGTCACAGATACAGGATCTGACTTCGATTTAGATGCGTCAGTCTTTTTATTGGGAAATAACGACAAGCTAATTTCTGATAATCATTTCCTTTTCTACAACAATTTAAGCAGCCCAGATCCCGCCAAATCAGTTCAACATACGGGTGATAATTTAACTGGCGCGGGAGATGGCGATGATGAAGTAATTAAAGTCAGTCTTCCAAAAATCCCTACTGAAGTTCAAAAAATTGTTATTACAGTAACTATTCATGAAGCCGAACAAAGAAAGCAAAATTTTGGTCAAGTTCAAAATTCTTTTGTTCGTGTTGTAAATGCTCAAACTAGCCAAGAAGTAATACGTTACGACCTAGTTGAAGACTACTCGATCGAAACGGCGCTAATTATGGCTGAACTTTACCGCAAGGATGGAGAATGGCGCGTTAATGCGGTTGGTTCTGGCTATCAAGGTGGATTGCAAGTTTTATTAAATCGTTTTAGCTAAGAGGTTAATTATGACAATTAGTTTACAAAAAGGACAAAGAATTTCGCTTTCTAAGGAAGCCCCTGGTTTAACTAAATTAATGTGTGGACTGGGTTGGGACGTAGCCAAGCGATCGGGCGGTGGATTTTTTGGTAATCTTGGCGGGGGTCATGATTACGATCTTGATGCCTCTGTGCTTTGCTTAAATACTAATGAAAAATTAATGACTCAAGAAGATATTGTCTATTTTGGTAATCTTCAACATCCATCAAAAGCGATCGTTCATCAAGGCGATAATCTAACTGGTGCGGGCGATGATGATGATGAGGTTGTAATTGTAGATTTGCCTCGTATTCCAGCGCAGATTGCCAAACTAGTTTTTGTCGTTAATATTTACGAATGTCTTGCTCGCAAACAAGATTTTGGTCAGATTGAAAATGCCTTTGTGCGACTAGTTAACACAGCTAACAACAAGGAAATGGCTAGATATAATTTGTCGGGTCGAGAATACAAAGGTATGACTGGCATGATTTTGGCTGAGGTCTACCGACACAATGACGAATGGAAAATGGCAGCGATCGGCAACGGTATCAGCGTTAATAATTTAGGGGAACTTGTTAGTTCTTACCGTTAAATTTATAGCAAGAAAATAGAATGTCGCTTTACGATCGCCTAAATCTAATTAAAACTAATCGTAAGCTACAAGTACCTATTTGGGAGCGGATTGACCTCAAGCGACCTCCAAAACCTCGCTGTCGGGGTTGCCGTTCTCACATCCAAACCAACTGGCGAGTCTGTCCCCATTGTGGATGGTTAATCAATGGAGATAAGGATAGAATTCGCCATTGCGTTTGGGTAGATATTTCGGGGATGTGTATCTATGCCGATCGAGATGAAATTATACTCGAAGCGATCGCAGATGCTTTGGCTAAAGTTTTCAGTGCTTTTAGAAGTGTTAACGTATTTTTAACTTCAGACCCACCCGATTCAAAAGAATGGAGGCAAAATTTTACCCACGTTCATGTCTTTGTCGATACGCAACCAGTTGATTACTTGGGTATTGCTAGTTTCAACTATGGCAGAGTTACTGATGTTGCCGCCGTTCGCATCGACCAAATCCTTCAAGCTTCTTATCGAGTCAGTTTAAATCTCGCTCAACTATCTAACTTAATTGCGAATACGATTACCCATGAAATCGGTCACACTCTTGGGTTAGATCATTCTCATCTACCAACTGATGTGATGCACGATGGACTTAATCATCGAATTCATAGCTTGATGCCTCCATCTTTTCATGCCGAACAAATCATCTTGATGAATAACGCTATTCGCAAACACAAATTATCGTCAAAGTAGTAACTCGATCGCTAAAGCTATTCAAGAAGATCGAGCGCGAGGAATGCGAACGTTAGGATTTGCCTATCACAAGGTCGAACCCTCTTCGGAAAACATCGATGAAATTGCTCGCAACATGACTTGGCTGGGGTTTGTATCTATTTTAGACCCGTTGCGTCCAGAAGTCCCCGACGCGATCGCTAGTGCTATTTTAGTTGGACAAATACTGATTATTCAGTTTGGCGGTGATTTTTTTAGAACAGTACCTTTATCTTTAGGTAACTGGGTTGGTATTATTGCTCTAACCTCACTAGTTCTTTGGGTTGGAGAAATATGGCGTTTGATGCAGCGTTTAAAATCAAAAACTATTTTTAATCAATGAAATTTACTAACCTGACTTCTTTTAAAATGCGAGAACATAATTTTATTTGAGTCCTTGGTTAATCTTTGAAGAAAGCAACTTCGATCTACCTAACTTTTCCAGATGGCTATAAAGTTTAAAAAGATAATTTTAATCTTTTTAAATTTTCAATATATTTGAAGCGATGGATCGATATATTTTGTTCTACAAACCTTACAATGTTTTGTGCCAATTTACCGATAATAGTGACGACTCAAATAAGCGTACCACTCTCAAAGATTATATAAATATTCCCTCAGTTTATTCCGTAGGAAGATTAGATTTAGATAGCGAGGGATTATTATTATTAACCAATAACGGACAACTCAAACATCGTCTCGCCCATCGTAAATTTGCCCATCCTCGTACTTATTGGGTTCAAGTAGAACGCATTCCCGAAGAAAAAGACCTCGATCGCCTCAGAAAAGGGATTGTCATTCAAGATTATCGCACTCGTCCCGCTCAAGTTACCAGATTTCTAGAAGAACCCAAACTACCGCCTAGAAATCCACCCATTCGCGATCGCAAAAGCATTCCAACTTCTTGGCTATCCATAACTCTAACCGAAGGACGCAACCGACAAATCAGAAAAATGACTGCCGCGATCGGCTTTCCCACTCTTAGATTAGTTCGAGTCGCGATCGGCGTAAATAAAAATTTTCAATTGTGTTTAAATGACTTAGAACCAGGTCAATGGCGAGATTTAACTACAGAAGAAATCAAAGCTTTACGTTCTTTGTTTACATAAATACAATTTTTAAAATATTACTTAAAATTTCATTTAATTTTCTTAAAATAACTTAAATTTAAGTCAAATAAAAACAATTAGCTTAACTTTTATTTATGTAAATTAACTAATAAATATGGATCGATTCGAAGAGATGTAAATATACTTAAATGTAAGGCAAAATTGACCTTAGCTCGAGCATACTCGATCGAGCATTGTTTTACAAAGAAACAATTGCCGTTGAGTTTGCACAAATCGACAAAATTAACTAGTAATAATAAATTATGACAACTACTTTACGAAATCGCGAAACTGGCGGTTCTTGGGAAAGATTTTGTCAGTGGGTTACCAGCACCAACAACCGTATTTATGTAGGTTGGTTTGGTGTTCTGATGATTCCCTGTTTGCTATCTGCTACTATTTGTTTCATTATTGCTTTCATTGCCGCGCCTCCTGTAGATATTGACGGCATCCGCGAACCCGTTGCTGGTTCATTGTTATACGGCAACAACATCATTTCTGGTGCTGTCGTTCCTTCTTCTAATGCGATCGGTTTGCATTTTTATCCCATTTGGGAAGCCGCTTCTATGGATGAGTGGCTTTACAATGGCGGCCCTTATCAACTAGTAGTATTCCACTTCTTAATCGGTGTATTCTGTTGGATGGGTCGTCAGTGGGAACTTTCTTACCGCCTGGGTATGCGTCCTTGGATCTGCGTTGCTTACAGTGCGCCAGTATCCGCAGCAAGCGCAGTATTCTTAATCTACCCAATCGGTCAAGGTTCTTTCTCTGACGGTATGCCTTTAGGAATCAGCGGAACATTCAACTTTATGTTCGTGTTTCAAGCAGAACATAACATTTTGATGCACCCCTTCCACATGTTAGGTGTAGCAGGTGTATTTGGTGGTTCTTTGTTCTCTGCAATGCACGGATCTCTAGTTACCTCTTCTCTGGTACGTGAAACTACCGAAACCGAATCGCAAAACTACGGGTATAAATTCGGTCAAGAAGAAGAAACCTACAACATCGTTGCAGCACACGGCTACTTTGGTCGTTTGATCTTCCAATACGCATCTTTCAACAACAGTCGCGCATTGCACTTCTTCCTGGGTGCATGGCCAGTAGTTGGTATTTGGTTTACTGCAATGGGCATCTGCGTCATGGCGTTTAACCTCAACGGTTTCAACTTCAACCAATCGATTCTCGATTCTCAAGGTCACGTCATTAATACCTGGGCTGACGTTCTCAACCGTGCTAACCTCGGTTTTGAAGTAATGCACGAACGCAACGCTCACAACTTCCCTCTAGATTTGGCTTCGGGGGCATCGACAACCATAGCTTTAACTGCTCCAACTATCGAAAGCTAAAAATAAAAATAGAAGCTCGACTCAAACTAAATAACTAAAAAAATCATCTTCAACGCTCTTTTAAATTAAGGGCGTTTTTTTATCGATATTTATATATGAAAAGCATCGATATTTATCTATAAAATATGCCATTAAAATAGCACATTTAAAATTTTTATTTGACTGATTAATCTACTCTTTAAAAAAAAAGCTATTTTTTTAAAGAATAAGTAAAAACTCGGTATAATTGGTATTTTTACATAGCTTGAATCTGAAAAATTGCTTAGATTAGTAACAACTCAAAAGACATTAATCAAGAGCAATTAAAATGAACAAAAAAGTTATTACTTCAATCGCAGCAGTATCCGTAGCATCCGTTAGTTATTTTTCTTCTGTTAATTCTGCTTCGGCGGCTGTATTAACTGGTAAATTTCAATTCGATGGTGCAGATTCTCCTAATACCACTTTGACTTTGTCTACAAATAGTTTTACTTTTAATCCTAATCCCGGACAAATTAATATTAAAAATGGTAGTGCTACTGAAACTTTTGCTTCGGGAGGATTCACTGCTGGAAAGGTTCAAGGATCTGTTGCAGTTCCTGGAAATAGTGGCCCAAATCCATTTATCGATTTAGGCGGAGCCTCAGTAGGAGATTTAACTGATGGCAAAAATATTTTTACAATTAGCGAAGTAGACAATTACAAGTTCGAATACGATTCTTTTACAGACCTTTGGGCAGGTAAATTAGGTTTTAAAGGAATTTTCACCGGTAATGATAATACGGAAATCTCTAACGGTAGTGGTTTATTGACTTTCCAAATGACATCTGCTGAGAAAAACACTTTTGATACTACAGGTACAGTTAATAATATTGCTTTCTCTGGTGTTCAAATCGCTGCTGCTGCTCCCGTTCCAGAATCTTCTTCTACACTAAGTTTATTAGGTTTGAGTGTAGTTGGTGCTGTAGCTGCTGTCCGCAAAACAAAAAAGCTTGAGATGTAATTTTAGAAAGATTCAAGCTTAGTTGGATTTTTGCATATTTTTCCGAGTCTGTATCCTAATTTAAAAAGATAATCTTGGCAATTAGCATTACTTGCATTGCCAAGATTTTTTATGTTCGATTCGTTCCAATTAACTCGCCAATACGCAACGCCGAGAGGGGACTTTGTTCGACCGTTTGGGAACAGAAGCATTTACTCTTACTTAAATGAGATAATTACTGAGTAATGACAGACAAAAGGAAAAGTAATAATGGGAAGGCTGGCTCTACTGAGCGTATCAGATAAGACTGGAATAGTTGAGTTAGCGCGTCAGTTAGTCGAAGAATTTCAGTTCGATTTAATTAGTAGCGGTGGCACTGCCAAAACACTACAGGAAGCAGGATTGCCAGTTACAAAGGTGAGTGAATATACAGGTTCGCCAGAAATTTTAGGTGGAAGGGTTAAAACTCTACACCCTCGCATCCATGGTGGAATTTTGGCAAGACGGGATTTACCTGAAGATATCGCCGATTTAGAAGCGAATCAGATTCGTCCCTTAGATTTGGTGGTGGTTAACCTTTATCCATTTGAGAAAACGATCGCCAAACCAGATTGCACCGTCAGCGAGGCGATCGAAAATATCGATATTGGTGGCCCCGCTATGTTACGCGCATCGGCGAAAAATTTCTCTCATTTAACGGTTTTGTGCAATCCCGATCGCTATGGAGAATATTTAGAACAGTTGCGTCAATCTGGTGGGAATGTCTCGTTAGAATTTCGTCAAAAAATGGCGGGAATAGCTTTTAATCATACTTGTGCTTACGATCGCGCTATTTCTAACTATTTCGCCACACTCGATGCAGAAACCGAAATATTGCCACAAACATATAATCTTACTGGCGATCGATTACAGTCGCTGCGCTACGGTGAAAACCCCCATCAACCTGCGGCTTGGTATCAAACGGGCAGTCAACCGACAGGATGGGCAGCCGCCGAAAAATTGCAAGGAAAAGAACTTAGTTACAATAATCTCGTCGATCTCGAAGCGGCGCGTCGAATTATTGCTGAATTTCCTCAACAAGAAGCAGCAGCAGCAATTCTCAAACATACTAATCCCTGTGGAGTAGCTTTGGGAAACACATTGGTAGAAGCTTATCAAAAAGCTTTTGATGCTGATTCTACTTCTGCTTTTGGGGGAATTGTCGTTTTCAATCAGGCGATCGATATTGACGCGGCTAATGCTTTAAGCAAAACATTCCTAGAATGTATTGTCGCCCCAGGTTGTCAACCAGCAGCAAAAGAAATTCTTGCCAAGAAATCTAATTTACGAGTTTTAGTGTTGCCAGATTTAGCGACAGGGCAAAAAGAAAATATCAAAGCGATCGCGGGTGGTTTTCTGATTCAAACCAGTGACGATTTGGTAGAAACTCCAGATAACTGGCAAGTTGTTACCGAAAAACAACCAACTTCCGAAGAATTGGCAGAAATGTTATTTGCTTGGAAAATAGTCAAACACGTCAAATCAAATGCGATCGTCGTGACTAAAAACAAAGTTACTTTAGGCATCGGTGCTGGACAAATGAATCGTGTCGGTTCGGTGAAAATTGCCCTCGAACAAGCTGCTGAGGGGGCAAAGGGCGGAATTCTTGCCAGCGATGGTTTCTTCCCCTTCGATGACTCGGTACGTAGCGCTGCCGCCGCAGGAATAAGTGCGATCGTTCAACCAGGAGGTTCAATTAAAGATAAAGATTCGATCGCCGCAGCTAACGAACTAGGCATCGTCATGATTTTGACTGGCATTCGTCATTTCTTGCATTAAATTAGAGGCTAAGGTTCGCTTTGGAAAGTAGCAAGTAACAAGTAGCAAATTTTTACTTATTACTTTTGCCCGTTGCCTATTCCCTGTTGCCTATTCCCTATTCCCTTGACAAAAACTCAGCAAGAAAGGGTAAAATGTAAAATGCTGTAAAATTAATCAAACGGTCACAATAAATATGCGATCGTGTTGAGTAGAGCAAAAAATTAGAAATTTGACTATCGAGCAGTCGGGTGTAACTGTCTGGGTCAAGAGCCATTCTTTAACCCAGCTATTTTGTTGTCAAGTTTAGTAATTGCTAACGATAACGAACAATAAAACGCCGACTCATTCATTAGTTAAAGTTTACAACTAATAGTAATCATTGAAAAAACAATACTAAGGAGGAAACTGAATGACCCAAGTGGTTGTCGGACAAAATGAAAATATTGAATCAGCTTTACGTAGATTTAAGCGTCAAGTGTCGAAAGCTGGAATTTTTGCAGATATCAAGCGTCGCCGCCACTTCGAAACTCCAATTGAAAAGCGCAAACGCAAAGCGATCGCTCGCCGTAAAAAGCGTTTTCGTTAAGAGACTGCTACACATTTGACTTCTGAGTTTCTGCCTTTGGCAATGGTAGAAAAAAGGAAAAACTCAGAAGTTAGGATTTTAAAAAAAAAATTTTGCCTACAAGTTAGCGATCGTTAGTGAATTGTTCAGTTAGTTGTCAATCCTGGCGATCGTTGATTTTTGGTAGTATAAAGCACCGAACCCAACAATCCTACTTGAGGATTGAGAACGATGCGAACGGGAATATTTTCGAGAACACTACTCATTCGACCTTTTTGTTTGAAAGCACTTAAAAATCTACCATCTTGCATCAAAGGTAAAATCTTAGCAGCAATACCGCCAGCAATATAAAGACCTCCATAAGGAAGTAATTTTAAAGCTACATTACCAGCTTCAGCGCCATATGCCTCCACAAAGATCTGCATAGTTCTTTCACAGAGGAGGTCTTGTTTTTTTAAAGCAGCATCAGAAATAATAGCACCTGGATCGATGCTGGGTTCGCCTTTTTCCCAGCGCCTAATCGCATCGCCAATGTCAGATGATTCGGCGGCGAGCGGTCTAACATCGCGTAAAAATTGATAAATTGAGATAATTCCTTGACCCGAAACTACCCTTTCCACAGAAACGCGATCGACATTGTATTTATCTTTTAAATAATCTAAAAGTTGAAACTCCAATTCCGATCTAGCTGCAAAATCTACATGTCCGCCTTCACTTGCAAATACTTGATAGTCAGAATTTGTAGGAATTAAAAAACTTTGACCCAAACCTGTTCCCGCGCCAATAACGGCAATAGGCGCTTGTCGATCGGCAATACCTGTTTGTAAAGTATGAAGCGCAGAATCTGCCAAACCCAACACACCATAACTAACAGCAGCAAAATCGTTAATTAAAGTGACTTTTGGTATTTCTAAATCTTTTTGGAGTCGCTGAGCCTCTAAAAACCAACTTAAATTAGTTAAATGAGAAGTATTTTTAATTACTGGCCCTGCGATCGCAAAACAAGCTGCTTGAGGTGAGTATTTTTTGGCTTTAGGATCTGCCAAAAATTCCTTAACCATCGGCACTAAATCGGGATAGTCAGAACTGGGATAGTTAACTTCATAAATAGTCGGATAAGAATTTTTATCCTCTAGTACTTCGACCAACCGTAAAATTGTTTTGGTACCGCCAATATCGCCTGCTATGAGAAGCATAAATACATAAAGTAACTCTTACTTTAGAGCATAGACCTTTAAGAGAATACTTTATATCTAAAAATATTCAGAAAACAAATATATCTAGCGCTAGATATATTTGTACTAAACAGCAAAAACTGTTAAGGTGCATATTTGGGATAATTTGCAGAAAACAGAATTTTGAGCATAAATTCTTATGACAGCCAGAGAAATGGTGACGAGCGATTGCCAAAAACAATTAATTAAAATTGCAGTGGTTGGAGACGTTCACGATCGCTGGAAACTCGAAGATCATCTCGCACTAGAGTATTTAGGTGTAGATTTAGTTCTCTTCGTTGGCGATTTTGGCGACGAATCAGTTGAAATCGTGCGTTTAATTGCCTCAATGAAAATTCCCAAAGCTGTCATCTTGGGAAATCACGATGCTTGGTATAGCGCTTCACACTGGGGAAAGCAGCGATCGCCTTACGACCAAAAGCTTGAAGATCGAGTGCAACAGCAGCTAGATTTATTGGGCGAAACTCATGTCGGTTATAGTAAATTAGATTTTCCTGAATTTAATTTATCGGTAGTAGGTAGTCGTCCTTTTAGTTGGGGCGGTTCGGAATGGAAAAATAAAGAATTTCTACGCGATCGCTATGGAATTAATAATTTTGAAGAATCTACTGCACGCATCGTTGCTTCAGCAGAACAGACAGAATACGATAATCTAATATTTATCGGTCACAATGGTCCGACTGGCTTAGGCGATCGACCATTCGACAGTTGCGGTAAAGATTGGGGAGAGTTGGGCGGAGATCATGGCGATCCAGATTTCGCTCAAGCTATCGAAAAGACGCGCGAGCGAGGAAAAACGATTTCATTGGTTACTTTCGGTCACATGCACCACCGTTTGCGTCACACCAAAGAGAGATTGCGTACCATCGTCAACGTCGATCCCCAACAAACTATTTATCTAAATGCAGCTACAGTACCGCGTATTGTTGAAAGTAATGGAGAATCTCAGCGCAGCTTTACTATAGTTTCGCTAGAAGATAATGTAGTCTCTCAAATTTCTTTGCTATGGTTGGGACAAAACTTTCAGACTATTTCCGAGCAAATTCTTTATTCTCAAAAAAAGCCAATTTTAGCTGCTAAAGCAGAAGCCCCAGACTGTACTGCGTAGCAGTCAGTGTGGGATGAATGCCAGTCAATCAATTGGTTTGTCCTGATTTTCAATGTATTTTCTCAAAGTAGAAATAGTAACACCGCCACAGGAAGCTATGAAATAACTACTATTCCAAACCACTTTTTTCTTATAGTATATTTTTTCTAATTCAACCAAAAAATCTTGTCTTAATTTACGAGAAGAAATGCTTTTAAGGTTATTAATAAGCTTGCTTAAATGAACGTCAGGATGATACTGAAAGAGTAGGTGAATATGGTCTTGTTCACCATTAAATTCAACTATTTTGCATTCCCATTTTTCTAGCAAAGATTCAAATACTTCGTGCAGCCTATCAATCATCTTTGCTGTCAGTACTTTTCTTCTATACTTGGTAGTCAATACCAAATGAGCTTTTAAGTCAGATACCGACCTTCCATGAGAGATAAAATCTTTTTTCATAAACGGTTGCAACCATGTTATTCTGAATCAGTGTATCCTAAAAATTGACACTGTGATAGTTAATTACCAGTATCGACTTATTCCTACGACAGAGCAAAAGCTAGTCTTAAATGATTGGCTTCGTATTTGTCGTTACTGGTACAACAAACAACTAGCAGAGCGTTTTCATTGGTGGGCTTACAACCGCAGCGATCTTATTATTCCTCAAGGTGAATTTTGCCTAATTTCTTGTTCTGTTGGCTCTGGAGAATTAAAAGACAAGCCAGATTATTACAATCAAAAAAAGCAGCTACCAATCATCAAGCAAGACTTGCTTAAAGTAAATTGGAGCGGGGAATTGCTAGATTTAACTTCCGTTCCATCTCAAACGCTACAAGAGGTGTGCAAAAGAGTAGACTTATCTTTTTCTAGGTATATCAAAAGCGACAACAACGGTAAACGTAGCGGAAAGCCAAGATTTAAAAATCCAGATCGCTTCAGGTCAATGATTTTTGAGGGCGTGAAATTCCATTCTTGCTCTGTCGGAAAGTCCACGTCGTCTGAGGTTTTCTCAGGCGCTCGTGCTGGACGCGGGAAATTTCTTTACCTATCAACACCAAAAATAGGACTGATTAAAATCAGACACCACAGACCATTGCCCGATGGTGCAATGCTTAAATCAGTTCAGGTCATCAAAAAAGTTGATGGTTGGTATATCAATCTTCGACTACAAGACGATACAGTACAAATCCCCCCAACCCCCCTTGATAAGGGGGGCGAAGGGGGGATTGTTCCTACTTGGGATAATTCTCTAGGAATGGATGCGGTGCTTCATGAAAATGATTATTTGGCTACCAGTGAAGGTGTTAAGCTGCCTAGTCGATCGGCTTTTCGCCAATCAAAAAATAAGCTAACCAAGGTATCAAATCGTAAAGCTACGAAGAAAAAAAGCAGTAAAGCCAGAAGACTTCTAGCCAAGCGCGAAGCGAAAATACACGCATCAATAGCTCGTTCGCGAAAAGACCATGCTTACAAGACTGCCCATGCACTACTAAAAACGGGCAAACAAGTTTTCTTTCACGAAAAACTCAACTTAACTGGATTGAGAAGAAAGAATAAACCAAAACACAATGAGTTGGGGCATTATCTCCCTAACGGACAGTCAGCTAAAGCGGGATTGAATCTCTCTTGGTCTGATGCTGCTTTTGGTCAATTTTTCGAGATACTAGCGTTCAAAGCCGAAAAAGCTGGAGCGTTGGTGATACCAGTTAATCCTCAATATACTTCTCGGTTATTAAGCTACAAAGACGAGTTTGTCTTTACTGATTGTAGTGTAAGAGAGTATTGGGATGAAGAATTAAATCTCTTGATTGACCGCGATATAAACGCTGCGGTCAATGTCAAGAGGGTCGGTCTGGACTTGTTACCGACCATAAAACGCCGTAAAGGGAATCCAGTAGTTACAACTTCTACTACTAATAGTACCTTGAAGGAAGTTCTGCTAGTTCATCAATTATGGGCTACTCGGAAGCCTACACTGTATTCGTAGAATCAGTGTAGGTAAGTCACAAAGTATTGTATCTTAACACTTAACAAGATCGCTTAAAACTGATATAATCATTGTCTGTGTCTGAATTGGAGAGGTGGCAGAGTGGTCGATAGCGCTCGACTTGAAATCGAGTGAACCGAAAGGTTCCGTGGGTTCAAATCCCACCCTCTCCGTATTTTTAACTTGCTTCCGCAATTCATCGATTGTTTATATGCCCCAGCGATCGAACAGAAATGCATATTCAAATGCAGTTTCTTTGATTTGTTCGTAACGCCCCGATGCGCCACCATGTCCCGCATCCATGTTTGTTTTTAGCAACAATAAATTATTGTCGGTTTTCATGTCGCGCAATTTCGCCGTCCATTTGGCTGGTTCCCAATAAGCAACGCGCGGATCGTTTACTCCAGCAGTTATTAATAGATTGGGATAGTTTTTTGCTGCGACGTTATCGTAGGGAGAGTAGGATTTCATGTAATCGTAGTAGGTTTTGTCTTTAGGATTGCCCCATTCTTCCCATTCAATTACTGTTAGAGGTAAAGACGGATCGAGAATAGTAGTAACCACATCGACGAAGGGAACATCAGCGATCGCAATTTTAAATAAATCGGGACGCATGTTGACGACAGCACCCATTAATAAACCACCTGCACTTCCTCCATTGATGGCAAGATGTTCCGAAGAAGTCCATTTTTCTTCGATTAAATGTTCCGCACAACAGATAAAGTCAGTAAAAGTATTTTTTTTGTTTAGTAATTTGCCATCTTCATACCATTTGCGCCCTTTTTCCGAACCACCTCTAATGTGGGCGATCGCATAAATTACACCGCGATCGAGTAAGGATAGACGAATTGAAGAAAAGTAAACGGAATAATTACTTCCATAAGAACCGTAAGCGGTTAATAATAGAGGGTTATTACCATTTTTTTCGATTCCTTTTTTGTAAACTAAAGAAATGGGGACAGAATTACCATCAGGGGCGATCGCGTATAATCTTTCGCTGATGTATTGGGTGCGATCGTAACCTCCTAATATGGGAGTTTCTTTTTTTAGTTCTCTTTCTTTGGTATCTAAGTTGTAATCGAAAACAGATGCTGGAGTTATCAAAGAAGTGTAGCTGAAGCGAAAAATATTAGTATTAAATTCAGGATTACCCGCATCACCTACTGTATAAATTGGTTCGGGAAAAGAAATGTAGTGTTCTTCATCTGTAGAGAATTTGCGTACTCTGAGTTTGGGTATTCCTTCTTCTTGTTCGTAGATGATTAAATGGTCGATAAATGCACTGACACCCAATAGATAAATTTCATCTCGATGAGGTATTACAGTCTGCCAATTTTCTTTGGCAGTTTTGCTAACAGGGGTTTTCATTAATTTAAAATTAATTGCCCCTTCGTTGGTGGTGATGTAGAAATAATCGCCGTGATGGGCGATCGAATATTCAATTCCCGTCGATCGCGGTTGGATAATTTGAAATGAATCTGTCGGGCGATTGGCGTTTATAAAATGTACCTCTGATGTCACCATACTACCCAAATCTAGAGTAATATAAGCATCGCTATGGGTTTTGCTAACCGATAAAAAATAACTTTCGTCGGTTTCGTGATAGACTAACACGTCATGAGCGATCGCTTTGCCTAAAACGTGACGAAATAGTCGATCGGGACGATTAGTACTATCGACTTTGGTATAAAATACAGTCTGGTTATCGTTTGCCCAAACAAGAGAATAGTAAGTTTCAGGGATGCTTTCGGAATAAACTTCTCTGGTGTTTAAGTCGAGAAAATAAAGAGTATATTTTTCTGCGCCAGTAGTATCGATCGAGTAGGCTAATATTTGATGGTTGGGACTAACTGACAATACTCCCAAGGCAAAATATTGGTGTTCTTGTGCCAATTGGTTTTGGTCGAGCAAAATTTCTTCAGGCGCATCCAAACTACCTTCAGTACGGCAATAAATTGGGTAAGCTTTACCTTCTTCGGTACGAGTGTAGTAATAATAATTATCTTTACGGGAAGGAACGGAAAGATCGGTTTCTTGAATGCGAGATAATATTTCTTTGTAGAGATCTGTTTGCAATGATTCTGTATGCTTCATCATTGCTTCTGTGTATTTATTTTCCGCTTCTAAATAGGCAATGACTTCAGGATTTTCGCGATCGCGCAACCAAAAGTAATTATCTATTCTTTCATCTCCGTGTAGAGAGTGAGTATAAGGAGATTTTTTAGCAATGGGAGGAGAAAGCTTGTTTCGCTCGGTCATTTCTCAGAGTTTTTGAATTCTACAGCATCAAAAATTAGTTGTAACAAGTCAAAAATTGATACAACTAATTTCCTTTTGTTCACTCTAGTACATTTCGTCAGAAAATATATACACCACGGTCGATCGACCGATCTCACGATCGCAGTCTATTTTTTATTGCTTAATCTCGTTTATGTATACATTTACTATTACTGTTCCCGCTACTACTGCTAATCTCGGTGCTGGTTTTGATTGCATCGGTGCGGCTTTAACTGTTTACAATCAATTTACTTTTACACCAAGCGATAGCGAAGCTGGCTTGGATTCGCGCAATCGCTTGCAAATTAAAGTTACAGGAGAAGAAGCCGATCGCGTCTCAACAGATGAAAGCAATTTACTTTATCAATCATTTTTGCGATTTTACCAACATATTCAAAAAACACCTCCCAATGTGGCGATCGAAATTAAATTAGGCGTACCTTTAGCTAGAGGTTTGGGTAGTTCGGCGACTGCGATCGTCGGCGGTTTATTAGCTGCCAATCAAATTGCGGGCAATTTACTATCGTTAACAGAAATAATCGAATTAGCGATCGCGATCGAAGGACATCCCGATAATGTCGTTCCCGCTTTAATTGGCAATTGCCAGTTGTCTGTAGGCGAAACTGGTAACTGGCAAATCTGCGACATTCCCTGGCATCAAAATATAGTTCCTGTTGTCGCCATTCCCAATTTCGAACTCTCTACAGAAGAAGCGCGATCGGTACTGCCCAAACAAATTAGTCGCGCCGATGCTATTTTTAATATCGCTCATATGGGACTGCTAATTCGTGGTTTGAACACTAATCGAAAAGATTGGTTGCAAATGGCTTTGGACGATAAATTACATCAACCATACCGTCAAGCTTTAATTCGCGGATACGAAAATGTCAAAGCGGCGGCGATCGCCAATGGTGCTTACGGCATGGTCATTAGTGGTGCTGGCCCTACATTACTCGCTTTAACTAATTTCGATCGAGCAAACTCAGTCGTTTCTGCAATGCAAACAGCTTGGCAACAACAAGGAGTTAAAGCAGATGTGCGATCGCTATCTTTAGATACTCAAGGTGCAAAAATCGCTTAAAAAATCTCTGTTTTAGCTTAATTATCCAAATTTTAGCGACAAAATCCCAAATATCCTTTGATTTCAATAAATGCTAATTTACAGTACTTTTTTTTGTTAATTTGCTCTTGTCATTACTTAACAAAAGTACATATAATTGTGGAAATTGAATAAGCATTTATACCCAATGTTATTTATGGAAACTTTACAAATTCCATGGTTGACAACCATCATTCTTTTCCCACTAGTAGCAGCTTTAGCCATACCATTCATTCCCGACAAAGACGGCAAAACGATTAGATGGTATTCCCTAGCAGTAGGCTTAACAAATTTAACTTTGATGGCTTACGCCTTCTCAAATAACTACAGTTTGGAAACTACCAAATTTCAACTATCTGAAACTTATAGTTGGCTTCCACAATTAGGCATAAATTGGTCGGTAGGCATCGATGGTGTATCGATGCCTCTTATAGTTTTATCGGGCTTAATTACGACGCTATCGATTTTGGCAGCATGGGGTGTCGATCGCAAACCGAAATTATTTCATTTTTTAGTATTAGTTCTCTACAGCGCCCAAATTGGAGTATTTGCCGCCCGCGATCTAATCTTATTTTTTATAATGTGGGAGTTGGAACTAGTACCAGTTTATCTACTGATCTCGATTTGGGGCGGTAAAAAACGTCAATATGCAGCAACTAAATTTATTTTATATACCGCTTTAGCTTCTATTTTTATTCTTATCTCTGCATTAACGCTAGCTTTCTGGGGCGATCGAGTTACCTTTGATATCACCGAATTAGGGATGAAAAATTATCCCTTAGCGATAGAATTACTTGCCTATGTTGGTTTCTTAATTGGTTTTGGTGTCAAACTACCGATTTTTCCCCTACATACCTGGTTACCAGACGCACACAGCGAAGCTTCCGCACCTATTTCGATGATTTTGGCAGGTGTACTTCTAAAAATGGGCGGTTACGGGCTAATTCGAATGAATCTAGAGATGTTGCCTCACGCTCATATTAAATATGCACCACTACTAGTAATTTTGGGTGTAATCAATATTGTCTATGGTGCGTTTACCGCCTTCGGACAAACCCATCTCAAACGCCGTCTTGCTTCTTCTTCCATTTCCCACATGGGTTTTGTATTAATTGGGATTGCTTCTTTTACCGATTTAGGTTTAAACGGCGCAGTCTTGCAAATGATTTCTCACGGTTTGATTGCAGCAGCTTTGTTCTACCTTTCTGGCACGACATACGATCGCACTCACACTTTGATGATGGATGAAATGGGTGGTGTGGCGAAATCGATGCCTAAAGTATTTGCCCTCTTTACCGCCGCATCGATGGCATCTTTAGCATTACCTGGCATGAGTGGTTTTGTCGGCGAACTGACTATTTTCCTAGGCGTTACTACCAGCGACGTTTACAGTTCTGGTTTTAAAATAGTAGTTACTTTCCTAACTGCTGTGGGCTTGATTTTAACGCCGATTTATTTACTTTCAATGCTCAGACAAGTTTTTTACGGACAAAACCATCTTCAGTTAAAGCTAGATAAATTTACAGCAGATGCTAAGCCTCGGGAAATTTTTATCACTGCTTGTTTGTTAATTCCCGTTATCGGTATTGGTTTGTATCCCAAATTGGTAACCAATACCTATGATGTGAAAACGATGGAAATGGCAAGCAAAGTTCGATCGGCATTACCTGTCATCGTACAGCAACAAGAATCGAGTGTTTGGAATGCTAATTTGTTAAAAAGTTTGCCTCCTACAGCTTTAATTGCGCCAAAACTTTTTCATTCTTAAATGTATAGTTTACAGAAAGAACTTTTTTACTCGATCGCGCTAATTTAACTTTCTTCCATAATTCATCCCCCGATTTATCAACGGGATGAATTTTGGGTTGGGTTTATAGAGTCCAAAATTGTTTTTAGCTCTCCGTGCGGGAAGCCCTGCGCTCTAGTTGTTCTCAGTCTGTTCTTGTTTTGCTTCTTCTATAAACAGCATTGCCAGTCTTTTGTAAGTACCCGCGCCAATATACTGAGGATAGGTATGGGAACGACTGTAAACCCAAATTAGTTCTTCTCCTACAAGGATGCGAACATCATCAAACAAACTTTTACATTTAGGTTTTAATGAATTTGCCATATTTAAGGCATCAGTCCATCTCTCAAATTCTTGAGAAAAATTACGCGTGACAACTTTAAACATCATTTG
>JBOFLQ010000089.1:0-41599 GCA_051657945.1 Xenococcaceae cyanobacterium
CCTTCTAGATAATTGGCTGTTTCCTCCATCTCCCCCTCATAAGCTACGCATTGGTCAGGGGAGTGTCGTCAACAGCCGCGCATTCTTCCCACACCAAATCAAAGATTATGGTGTGGGGCTGCTGCTGCAAAAGCTCAAAATGAATGACTCGTCGATGATTTGGATTAACTGCTGGTGAAGATGCGTGCAACAATAATGGACGCATTATTAAAACATCTCCTCTTTTCGCAGAACAAGTTATTGAAGCTACTTTAGATTTGTATTCCTGAATAGCTGTATTGGATAAACGACCGATCGAATGAGATCCAGGCAAAACTTTTAAAGCCCCATTTGATTCGTCTGCATCATCTAAATGGATGCGTACGGCGAGCATCTTTTCCAAAATTGAAATGGGAGGCTGTACGTGAATGATACCAGCTTTAATCGACCAAGAGGTATAGCCATCTATTTCAGCTCGATCGCGAACAGCAATAGTTAAATCTTGATGCCATGGTACTTTCCAGTTAGCTTCTGGAGTTTTATCAAAAAAAATACCTCGTACGACTTGTCCTCGATCGCCAAGAATTTGCTTGACTAAAGTCTGAACCGATTCACTATAAGCAATCGATCGCGCGATCGGCACAACATTTAACAGATCTCGAATGCCGTGCGCTTTACAATTCAAATCTGGGCGATCGCGAAGTTGAAATAACTGTTCGATAAAAAGATTAATAGTATTATCATCGATTAGCTTTGGAATTATTACAAAGCCAGATCGGGCGATCGCTTCAAGATAATTTTGCATTCTTACTTCGATCGTTATCTAACATATAACCGAGCCATTCAATCTATATTATTCATCCCAATCTATATGACCGTTTATATTGTGCTTTTTATAAATTGATAAAACTTCTTTTGTAAAATCTTCAAGGTTTTTGTCCTCTTCTTTCTTGGCTAACTCATAAAGTCTAATAAACATTTTTTTTCCTGTTTCTGTTTGCCCTAAATTTTTTTTCAACATATTATGAGGGCTACAAAGGGTTTGTCCATTTTCTATTGTATTTTGGCCACCCATAGATCTGGGTTTTATGTGGTCAGCATGGATTTCAAATCCTTGTTCGTGTCCTTGACCACAGATTACACATTTGTACTTATCTCTTTCAAAAATTTTCTTTTTAATTGCTGTTGGAAAAATATCTGATTGCGGAGTAGCTATGCGATCGGGATCGTATCTATAAACACCTTTTTTTACTTTAATTAATTTACCTTCTTCATAAAGTTTTCTAATAGCTCGATCGGGATCTGCTAGAGGTTTTCCATACATATTTTTCCATTCTTCTGTAACAGTGGAAATAATCGTATCGTGTTTAATATCTAGATTGGGATTATTTTTATAAAATTGAAATATAAATTCTTTCTGACTAATTTCTTTTTCTTTACTCATATCTATTTTTTTATCGAGTTAAACTACAATTTTGTTCGATCGCTTTATAAATTTGATTTGCTATTGCTTTAACAACAGGGATAGCTACAGAATTACCAAGTTGTCTATACATTTGTGTTCTAGATACAGGAAAAGAAAAATCTCGATCGAAACCCATAATCGCTTTACATTCATTTTGGGTTAATAATCTCATTCCCGTCTCACCATCTTTTACAAATGTTCCTGTTAACCTTTGAATTTTATGATAAGTAGAAACCAAGGTTTTTACTTTAATTTTTGAAGTTCGATCTACTATTTGTGGTCTTCCATCATTTTTCTTGAAAAGATAAGTACTTTGAAGATGATTACTAATAGAATATCCTCGAACGTTACTTTCTATAAAATCAGCTATATAAACATCATTTTTTTTACCTATGGGAAAAGAAAAATTTATTCTGGAACTTAAATAATTTCTTTTAAAACCCACAATATATATTCTTTCCCTCACTTGAGGTAAATTAAATAGAGAAGCATCAAGAACAGCATAACGAAGATCGTAATTCAATAAATCTAGAGTTTCTAAGATAATTTGAAATGTTCTTCCTCGATCGTGCGTCATCAACCCTGGAACGTTTTCTAATAAAAAACAAAATGGTTTTTTAACTTCTAAAATAGTTACTATGGAATCAAATAAAGTTCCTTGTGTTTTGTGTAGAAAACCTTCTCGTTTACCAATAGTACTAAAAGGCTGGCAAGGAAATCCTGCCAGAAGAATATCGTGGTCTGGAATATCTTTAGGTTCTATTAAATTTATATCTCCATAGGGAACTTCTCCAAAGTTTTCTTGATAAGTAATCTTGGCATACTTATCCCATTCCGATGAAAAAACACATTGACTTTTATCTGATGTAAAAGCAGCTCTCATGCCACCAATACCAGCAAATAAATCTAGAAACTTTATTTTTCCTTCAATTTTATATAAAGGATTTTTAGTTGAATAATTATCATTAATGTTTTCAAGCAACTCTGAAACATAAGATTGCTCCAGTGCAATTAGGTTTTCGATCGACATCTATTTCAAAAAATTAAACAAATAGTTTAAGACTCAATATTTATAATCATTAAACAGTCGCTCGAAAGTAAAAACAACAGTATCTTAATTAAAATTGGACTTTGCCATTAAATTGTCAAGATGCCGATTGCGGAGCATCGCCTACGGCAGATCGCGGCTAACAATATCGAGAGCGAGTTTTCAATCCCGATCGCGAACAATAAACGAATTGCATAAGTCCATCATATCTAAGCTTTATCGGTGTTCATCGGTACGGCGCACCAAGACAAATCGGAGGTTACCTAACGGCGGCAAGACAAATCTGAACGGCGGATAAACATATCCGAACGGCGGATAAACATATCCGAACGGCGGATAAACATATCCGAGGAGACCTCGGATATTTCCGCCTTGGAAACCTCGGATATTTCCGCCTTGGAAACCTCGGATATTTCCGCCTCGGAAACCGTACTATTTTGCCGCCTCCCAATTTGCAAGGCGGTTGTGACGAGGAGGACTGGATGGCGAGGTTTCCTCGCCATGTTGAAGTCCGTGAAACCTCGTCACCTTGTCCGCCGCACGCCTTGTTTATCTGCGGACTTTTTTAAAAAATTATGGTTTTTGCAGTTCGTCTAATAATTAGTTACCAAGAGGCGATCGCCATACAAACAAGATGCACTCGATCGAATGTGGCAATGTTCGACTTGAATCGCCGATTTTAATTTACCCGATCGCTTCGATATGGAATATGTGGCGGAGGTATGGCGATCGCGAAGTGCAGACAATATCGATAATACTACCATCTTCTAACACCACCATATTTTTCTTCGATCGCATTACGTGCTTCACGATAGGCGCAATCGTCGTCAATGTCGATCTTCCATCTTATAGGTTCCGCAGCAGCTAAAATCATATTGGTTAGGCTGGGATAATATGGTTCACTCAAACGACCGACGTTGTACCAATCTCCATCTACTAAATATACTGGGGAAGTTTCTTGTTGCTCTTCACATCCTAATGTTACGATTGCTCCATATTCATCGCTGAATAATGGAAATACTTCAGAAATTGGATCGTTACGATTACTATTTACTTGATGCCAAAGATTTATAGCATCTTCTATCGATAGAAGAGTTGCACCTGCACACGGAGTAATATTTGCAAAAATATAATGACCTAGATCGTCTTCGCTAGTTTCAAAAGAAGCATCTGAACCATTATGCCAAAGATATAATTCGTAGACTTCCTTGGCTAGCTTATATGGATAACTTTTCAGCTTTTCTTCAATCTCTTCAAATGTTAACTGAGAACGCCACCAGTAAGATCGATCGACTCCACTAGCAAAATTATTTAAAGCTTTTGTGAGTTTGGACATCAAAATTACATCGCCGTTTTATCAAAAAACTTGTTGTAGCATCACCTTTGGTTTGCTTTTTTGTCAAATATTTTTTACAATCGATTACAATTCTAAGATTTTGTCTAAGTACCTATTGCAACGAAAAACAAGGGATGTAGAGGTGTTTTCGAAAAATAGACACACGAATCCTGCGAAGTACCATTTTTATTTTAATCAAACCCTGATTCTTTCGTCAATAATTGAGAAAAATTCGCACATTTTTTGGTCAATTTTGGGCATTAAGTAATATTAAGTGCAAATTATTGATTTAAATATTAAAACTAAAAGCAAACAAACCAAATTTTAACTTATAAGTTAAAAGAAACTTATTTAAAATTGCAATCGAATAATCGCTAACAATATGCAAAAAGCAACTTTTGGCGGTGGCTGTTTTTGGAAAATTGAGGAGGCATTTCGTCAAATTAAAGGTGTCGTTTCAACCTCTGTAGGTTACATGGGAGGACATTTTCCCAATCCTAGCTATCTAGACGTATTATCGAGAATTACTGGACATGCTGAAGTAGCGCAAGTTGAATACAATCCTCAAATTGTCAGTTACGATCGACTCCTCGATGTTTTTTGGCAAATTCACGACCCAACTCAATTAAATCGTCAAGGTGCCGATCGCGGCGAACAATATCGATCGGTCATTTTCTATCACGATCGCCAACAAGAATTAATCGCTAAAAAATCTTTAGAACAACTCCAGCAATCTAAAAAATTCGATTGCGACATTGTTACTCAAATCCAACCAGCAGGTGAATATTATTTAGCAGATGAATCCCATCAGCAGTACTTGCAAAAACATAGACATGATTAAATTTGTTGCTTTAAAATCACCGCAACGAACGTGCATAACTTCTAAATTTAGACTCTCTTTTTACTAATTCGAGGAGATTACCTTATGTCTGAGTCAATCTTATTGCGATCGCTTTCGGCTGAATTAATTACACCAGAAAATTTTCAACCTTACGGACAAGTAATTTCTGCTTCAGCAGACGGCAAAATGTTCGATCGCAGCGACGCACAATTAAATTTGCAAAATGGAATTCCTCGTTTTTATATTATGCGCTTGCACAAAAAAGGGCGTAAATTTCATCGCATTACGCGCCATCAAATGTGTACGCAATGTTTGGGTTCGTTATTCGGGAAAGATTGGTTAATTGCTGTTGCACCACCTTCAAAAAAAAAGCAACCAGCGATCGAGGAAATAGTTGCTTTTCGAATTCCTGGTAATTGTTTTATTAAATTAGAATTAGGAACTTGGCATGCAGGGCCATATTTCGAACATGATACTGTTGATTTTTATAATTTAGAGTTAAGCGATACTAATGTAGTTGACCATTTCACTCATGATTTTATCAAGAGCGATCGTTTAGAGTTTGAGATTGTTTGAGGCGCTCGATAAACTTTTCTCGTTTTTTATAACAAGTCGTTATTGGGATGCATTTACTTATCTACGCCAAATAGTTACTCATCCTAATATATCAGTACAACTTCTATCAGCATATATTCTCGAACTTTTATTGAATAACTCGACAAAAACAATTCAATAAAATATTGCCAAGCATCCTTTAACTTCTATTGAAATTCTCTTAAAGCTAGCTGAAAATAAAAATACTAATGTTAGAAAAGCAATAATTAAAAGAATTCAGATTCCCGAACTAGTTTTAGAAAGAATAATTCAAACAACCATACAACAAATCCAGAAAAAGATTAAAGCTCAAAATAGTCAAGAACAAAATGAATTTTCGGTTTTTTTGTCGATCGCAGAACATCCAGATACACCAGCTCATATTTTAGAAAAACTAGCTTTTAATTTATATGATGAAACTGGAGGGTCAAGACGTTCTGTGTTCGATCGAATTCAACAAGCTGTTGCTGAAAATATAAATAGTTCTGTGTCAATTTTAGAAAAACTAACAGATATTTCTTCTTTTGAAATACGAAAGGCAGCTAAAAAAACCTTAAAAGCTAAGCGCGAGCGTTATTAAAAAATAAAACGCTCGCACTTCAATTTATATTTCAATCTATTCAGTAATCGTTCCCGTTAAAGGCGAACTAGCACTAGCATAAGTTTTTACTGGAATACGTCCCGACAAATAAGCCAATCTTCCTGCTTCTGCTGCCATTCCCATCGCCTTTGCCATAGCGACTGGATTTCTGGCTAGGGCGATCGCGCTGTTAATTAATAAAGCATCTGCACCTAATTCCATCGAGTAAGCGGCTTCGCTAGGGGTTCCAATTCCAGCATCGACGACAACGGGAATTTTTGCTTCTTCAATGATAATAGCAATGTTGGCAGCATTTTTTATTCCCTGTCCAGATCCGATCGGCGAACCTAAAGGCATTACCGTCGCACAACCAACTTCTTCTAAACGTTTTGCTAACAAGGGATCGGCGTTGATATAAGGAAGAACTGCAAAACCTTCTTTAACTAATTGTTCTGCTGCTTCCAAAGTGCCGATCGGATCTGGTAAAAGATATTTAGCGTCGGGAATTACTTCTAGTTTGACAAAATTATTATCTTCCTGACCGAGTAATTTTGCCATTTCTCTACCCAATCTTGCAACTCTAATTGCTTCTTCAGCAGTTTGACAGCCAGCAGTATTTGGTAACATCCAAATCTTGTTCCAGTCTAACGCTTCTGCCAATCCTTCATGTCCTGGTGCATTTGTTTGTACTCGACGTACTGCTACGGTAACGATTTGACAGTTACTAGCAATAACACTTTGTTGCATCGCTTCAATACTGGGATACTTACCAGTACCAGTCATCAAACGAGAATCGAAAGTACGTCCCGCAATTACTAATTTATCTTCTGTGTCTGTATCTGGTGAATGAGAAGGCAGAGGTGCAGAGGTGCAGAGGTGCAGAGGTGCAATTTGATTTTCTGGCGATCGAGATTGAATATGTCCATTATTAGTCGAATGTGTCATTGCTGAAGAAGTTTGAGAAGATTTATTGTAAAAGCGATCGCAGCTAAAATGTTTTAAAAGTGGATCGACTTTTTGTTCTAAAATTAAATCTGCGATTAAAGAAGCAGTCACCGGAGCAAGTAAAATTCCGTTGCGATAATGCCCTGTAGCCAAAATTAAATTTTCGCACGAACTCGTTCCTAAAATTGGTAATTCATCGGGAGTACCCGGACGAAATCCCCACCAAAATTCGACCATCGCCCAATCTGCTAAGGCTGGATAAAGTTTAATTGCTTTATCTAGTAAATTTTTAATGCCGTTGGGTGTATTGTGAGGAGTCCAACCAACTTCTTCGACGGTAGCACCAATAATTAAACGTCCGTCTTTTCTCGGTACCAAATAACTATGCGAACCATATAGTATTCTTTGTAAAGGAAAAGATTGATAATTAATTTGAGGCATTCTCACCGCTAGCATTTGTCCTTTGACGGGACGAACTGGTAAAGGCAATAATTGATTTGCCCAAGAACCACTAGTAAGAATGTAGCGATCGCCCTTAAATTTTCCAGCAGAAGTAAAAACGCTAGTTACTTTCCCCTGTTTTTGCTCGATCGCTTCAACGTTTACTCCTTCTTTTATTTTTACTCCTAAAGATTGGGCAGCTTGCAACAAAGATTTTACTAATTGACAATTATCTACTTGTCCGTCTTCGGGATACCACCAACCACCGACAACATCTTTACCTAATCCAGGTTGATACAACTCGATCGCATCTTTATCCAACCAAGTTGCTGTAGAATCTGTATTTCCTATTCCCTGTTGCCTATTCCCTTCAAAAATAGGCGCAAGAATGCCACAAGGCAAATAACCAGTATCGACACCAGTTATTTCGTCTAATTTGCTTATCCAATCTGGATATAGCCAACGAGATTTCAGACACAACTCTAACATTGCTGGTGAAGCGATTTTTTCGGCTAGCGGCGCAAGCATTCCCGCCGCAGCGTGGGAAGCTGCTTGCTGAAAATCGCGACTGAGGACGGTTACAGTTGCGCCGCGTCTTTTTAATTCGACAGCGATCGCCAATCCAATAACGCCACCACCAATAATTACAATTTCACTTGTTGCGCTCATATCTACCAGAAGGAGACGAAGGAAGAAGCTCAAAAAAATATTTTTTTAGCTCTAAATTCTATGTTAGCTTTCAACCTTACCGAAAATATGGGGAATAGGGAATAGGAAATAGGGAATAGTAAATTATTTTACTTCTGTCCTGAGTAGATAAAAAACAAAGGGCTGAATGCCGATCGCTATGAAATGGGACTGTTAATTTAAATTAATATTCCCGAAGCGATCGCGAACGTATGCTACTGTTTGTCCCCATGGTTTGATTTTTGGTTCGACAACGGCGATCGCACCAGCTTCGATCGCACGCGTAAAAGCAGCAGCTACATCTTCTGTAACGAAACCAATTTCCATACCGACAGGTAAATTTTCTAAATTATTTTCCTGAAATCCTTGTGGAAGATTAGATTTAGCAAGTTCTTTAGAAGCAAAAGCTAATGTTGTTTCGCCTGTTTCCATTTCAGCGTATTGTTTGCTTTCGTGGATAAATTTTTGTTTTAAACTAAAGGAACGTTCGTAGAAAGTAACGGATTCTGCCACATTCTCAACATACAAAATTGTGTAGGAAAATTTCATAAAGCTTCGACATTAAAAACTGCTGAGATTGATAAAATTCGTGATTAAAAAAATATAATATGCGATTGCGCCAAGCAAATTGCTAAAAGCGATGAACAAATTAAGGTTGCTTCAGCAATAATTCAGCCAAACCCAAATAATAAACCCCTGTTGGTGTAACTTCAAAACGACAGGGAAGAATAGAAACTCCTGCGGCAATAGCTTCTCTAAATAGTTTTCCATATTCGGGATCGTAGCGATCGCCAGGGGCAAAATATGGACAGTCATCGCGATTGATAAAAAATAGCATCACTGGTTTGGCAACGTTTGTGAGTGCGATTAATTCTTTTAAGTGTTTTTGTCCTCTGGTGGTAACAGTATCGGGAAACAACGCAATATTTCCTTGTGTCAGGGTTGTATTTTTGACTTCTAAATAAATAGGAAGATTGGATGATTCGTTATCCGTTTCATTATGTAGAGACGCGAAATTTCGCGTCTCTACAATAGTGGTTGGTGAGGATTTTGTTAATAAAAAATCGATCCGACTTTTTTTATCGATTCCATAGGGAACTTCAGTACGAATTAAATCGTAGCGATCGCTCAACTGTGCCAAAATTTTATTTTCTAAAACTAATTTAGTAATTTTATTTGGCAGTATTGTATTGATTCCCACCCAAGTCGGTTTGGTATCGTTAACTTGAATCGCTTCCCAAGTATATGCAAGCTTGCGTTTGGGATTATCGCTTAAAGAAGCTAAGACTGGACTTCCTGGGGTACAAACTCCCGTCATTGGGCCAGTATTTGGACAATGAGCGGTAACAATTTCTCCTGTAGTTAATTCTAGATCGGCAAAGAACCTTTTGTAGCGTTTGACGAGAATTCCAGAAACTAGAAGAGGGTATTCATAAATTAAAGTACGAGTCATTTTTAGGCTGTAATAAGCAAAATTTTAATTTTAATATCCTACTAAATCATTGACACACATCAAATAAGATGTAAATTTATCAATTAAAAGAAAATGGCTCTAAATCTAAATTCTGGTTTTGAAATTCTCGATCTTAGCGATCTTAAATACGATCGAATGACTGTTGAAATAAAGTATAAAGATCGACCTGTAGCACAAATTAACAAATATAAAGGTATCGATCGAATGGAAATAGAAATATATTCAGAATATGTTATTCCAAATTTTTTGTCAGAATTGAAATTTCGATTAGGTGACTTCTAAAAAATATTAAGTGTAGCTAGTTCAGCTTTACGAAATGCTTAAAATATTATAACTGTCCAAATTTCCACACGCGCATGAAGCGTAGCTATCCCTTCGGGAATAGCCGCATGAGTCGAAGCGACACCGCCTTGACTCATGCGGTGCGTTGCCAGGCGACTTCGTCAATTTTGTAATATGCGTTGAAGCAGACAATTAATACATTTCATTCTCGATCGATCCCAGTATATGAATTATTTCTCTGGAAAAGATTTCAAACTAATTAAAGCTCTTAATTATCAGCCACAGCTTGAACCTTCATACGACTTTATTAAAGATGCTCTAGTTTGGGAAGATGAGCGTCCATCTGGATTAAGCCTAGATGGATATGAAAAATTATGCGATCTTTGGATTGCCAGATCTTTTATACATCGAAAAATTCCCTTTTCTAATTGGAAACTCGATCCTGAATACTTTGAAAAAGTTTGGCTTGAAGCGACAAAACAAGGGTTTCAATGGCCAGGTTTTAATCGCTTAAATTTGAGCGATCGCGATCGCTCATACTTCATGAAACAAAGATTTGAAACCCGATCGATTTCCAGAGAATAAAAAAAATAATATTTTTCCATCTCTGCACTAGACTATATGGAGCATTATTCAACTTGCTACTGTCTACTGCAAAATAACTAACAAATTTTAATCTCCGTGACTGTAAATCAGAAAAAAACACGCTCTCTCGCTAACATTGCTGGTATTGTCGCGATCGCAACTTTGTTAAGTAAAGTAGTTGGCTATCTTAGAGAAAGGGCGATCGTTTATGCGTTCGGGCTTTTCGGTGTTGCTGATGCCTATTCTTACGCCTATCTCATTCCTAGCTTTTTTGTGGTTTTACTCGGCGGTATCAATGGCCCTTTTCACAGTGCTTTAGTCAGCGTCATTTCCAAGAAAAATAAAGATGAAGCCGCACCTATAGTAGAGACTATCACTACTTTAGTCAGTTGTGCGTTGTTGTTAGTGACGATCGCTTTAGTTATTTTTGCCGAACCGATAATTAATCTTACTGCGCCAGATTTAACCGCAGCATCAAAAGTTTTAGCCGTGCAGCAATTGCAAATTATGGCTCCTTCGGCTTTACTGGCGGGATTGATCGGTATTGGTTTTGGCGTTCTTAATGCTTCAGACCAATATTGGCTGCCCAGTATCAGCCCCTTATTTTCTAGTTTAGCTCTGATCGTTGGCTTGGGATTTGCTTATTTGCAGTTAGGAGCAAAAATTTCCACTCCTGAATATGCGTATTTGGGTGGTATTATTCTAGCTGGCGGTACGCTGGCTGGATCTGTTATTCAGTGGTTAATACAAGTAGTCACTCAATGGCGATCGGGATTGGGTACACTCAGATTGCGATTTGATTGGCGAATTCCTGGCGTTAGCGATGTTTTAAAAATATTAATACCTGCCAGTATCTCTTCTGGAATGTTATTAATTAATACGCAAACTGCCTATTTTTTTGCTTCTAGAATTGCTGGTGCGGGAGCAGCAATGAGAGCTGCTAATTTTGTTTTTTTAACACCACTTGGAATTATTTCTAATATTATTTTAGTTCCCTATTTTCCTATTTTTTCAAAACTAGCCGCGCCTGAAAATTGGGATGAATTAAAAGAAAGAATGCGTCAGAGTTTATTGCTTTGCGCCTTAACTATGCTGCCATTTTCGGCAATTTTTATCTGTTTATCTACACCAGTTACCAAACTTTTATACGAAGGAGGTAAATTTCAAGCTGATGCGACTCAATTAGTTGCATCTTTACTAATAGCTTATGGATTTGGGATGTTTTTCTATCTCGCGCGAGATGTTTTAGTAAGAGTTTTTTATGCTTTAGGAGATGGAGAAACACCTTTTCGTATTAGCATTATTAATATTATTATTAATGCTTTTTTAGACTATCTTTTGATTAATGTTTTGGGAGCGCCAGGTTTAATTTTTGCAACTGTTATTGTTAACTTTTTTTCCATGTCTATCTTCTTGTGGATTTTAAATCGTCGTCTTAAAGGTTTGCCACTAAAAGAATGGGGAAGTGCTTTTTTTAGTTTGTTGGGAGCAAGTTTTTTAGCAGGTTTAATTGGTTATGCAACTAGTTTGAGTTGGCAGAATTTTCTTGGTAACTCCAATCTTTTTTTGCTGTTGGGACAACTCGTTTTGTCAACTGCGGTAATTTTGATGACTTTTACTGCGATCGCCGTTCGCTTAAAATTACCAGAAGTAGATATTTTAGCTCTTCGTCTGGGTCAAAAGCTCAAACGAAAATCTTCTTGATTTTATAGTTTTCTTACCCGTTACCCGTTGCCCAATGCAGCGATGAAAAGAATTCCATCATAATAACACGAGCGAAACCCAAAGATTACTTCACGTGTAAGTTTTTGTCAAGTGTCACGATCGCACGAACTCAAACTTTAGTAAAATTACTATAGTTAGATACTTGGAATAGTTTTAGATTACTAAGCGGTCGTCAAAAAAGATGAACACTAAATTCTTGGCTAAATTTTTGACTGGTTTGGCTGTTGCTGTCGGTGTAACTACTGCTGTAGTTCAGCCCAGTTATGCCAATAACACTTACTATTGCGCTCAACTTAACGGGACATGGGGAACGCACGTAAATACCCCCAGAGGAAGAGTGACTTTAATTAATTGGGTGAATTCTTTTTCAGATGTATGGACGGCGCAAAAACGTTGTGCGGAAGTTTCCAACCGCTTTCAAAAATTTCTTGCTAGTGGTTCGCTCAAATATATTAGAACCGGTACGATCAACAAACAGCCCGTTATTTGCGTTGCCGATAATAAAGGCGGTTCTTGTCCCGATCGAAACGTTTTAATCACTCTCGAATCAGGTGCTAATCCAGAAGAAATATTGATTAAATTAATTGATTTTCGTCGCAGCGTAGCTGGTAACACGATTGTCTTGAGCGATGACCTTGCTTTCTACAGCGATCGAGAGTTTTATGTTGACATTAATCAGTTTTTAGATAAAGTTCCAGTTGAGGAATAGATAATTGTTGGCAAGAGCTAACTTTATAAGAGTGAAAAATTCACCGACCAATAAATTGCCAAAGTTGACAAAGGTAGCAAGACCAACTTGGAAAAAGAAGTCCCAAACAATTTAAGCGCCTTACATGAGTGAGTAAATAGCATAAAGTTAGGCGCTTTTTGAGTACTAACAACCAAGAAAAGCTTTAATAAAGTTATTAAGAACATTTTAAATTCCGCGAAGCGGTACTATGCTTTTCTAATGTTTAGTTTAAGTGCGGTCAAATGGTCTACTCCAGCTAGACTGTTAGTAATCGTTATTAGTTTATTACTAATTACACCAGCAGATTTATCGGAATTTAAGGAATTAACCCTGGCTTCTTTTTCATCAGAACTTTCAGACCAACTCGATCGCATTGCTCGATCGATTACAGTCAAAATCAGTGCCAAAGACCAGCTTGGCTCTGGAATTATGGTAGGCAAAGAAGGTTCTGTGTACACGGTTATTACCAATCGGCACGTATTGAGAGCGGGAAATCCTCCCTATCAAATTAATACCAATGACGGCAAAATTCACCAAGCAGAAGTTATCGATCGCTTTAATTTTGCCAAATATGACCTTGCCCTATTGCAATTCAATAGCGAAAAAGACACTTACAACATTGCCGCATTGGGGAATTCATCTCAACTAACAGTTGGTGACGAAGTATTTGCTGCTGGTTTTCCCCATAGCTCAAACGTCAAAAATTATACTGCTGTTACTCCCACACCAACTCAGGCAGATTTAAAAATTAGACCCGGTCGAGTTTCGATAGTTTTAGACCAAAATCTCGAAGAAGGCTATCAAATCGGCTATACTAACGACCTGGAAAAAGGTATGAGTGGAGGGCCATTACTCAACGATCGCGGCGAACTAGTGGGAGTGAATGGCAAACATGCCTATCCCCTCTGGGATGCACCAGACCTTTACGAAGATGGTTCGCAACCCTGTCAACCCCTACAAGATTTGATTAATCACTCTAGTTTGGCAATTCCGATCGAAAAAGTCTTAAAATTAACTCCCAATCTCGCACAGACCAAAAACGATAACTTGTCTGGGGATTTAACTAATGTCAAAATACAACCTATAAATACAGACTCAGATAAGAAACAATCCATACCAGAACCCGTCTTACGTATGAAGGCGATCGCTGAAGCGAAAAAAAAATGTACTGACTTACCACCCAAATCTGGTTCGTCTGGCGCAAGAATAGAATTATAAATTTCAACGACTCAGCCCTGCCCTTCGAGGCAAGGACTCAGAGCGGGGAATCTAATCCCTCTTAAATGTTGAATAGACCATTAAGCCTAATTTTGGTAAAGACTTCCGAATACTTCCCTAGTTCGGATTCACTCTAAGACTATTAGATTAGTCGTTGGGTAGAGCCAAGACATCTTAGATTAGGTGGTCGAAGGGACTTAACACTTATACTCGGAGGATTATCTCTTGAATCGAGTACCCGTTATAGACAAAAATGATGTTCCGTTAATGCCAACTAAATGCTCGAAAGCCAGAAAGTTGGTACGTGACGGCAAAGCAATAGGTAAATGTAACAAGCTGGGACAATACTATATTCAGTTAGTAGATGAACCATCAGGTAGAAAAACACAGCCTATCAGTTGTGGGGTCGATCCAGGTAAACTATATAGCGGAATAGGATTACAGTCTAGTAAGTTTACTTTGTTTACTGCCCATTTATTTCTGCCTTTTGAAACTGTCAAAAAGCGAATGGATCAGCGTCGAATACTGCGACGAGGTAGACGGGGTAGAAGACTTAACCGCAAGGTAGTTTTTGCTTTACGCTCTCATCGCCAAAAACGATTTAATAATCGTCGAGGTAAAAAAGTCGCACCATCAATACGCTCAAATAGACAGCTAGAAATTTCTGTTATATCTCAATTATGTAAGATTTTTCCAGTTAGTTCAATTGTCTACGAGTATGTCAAAGCTGATGTTGATTTAACCTTTGGCAGAAAAAAGGCTCGTTCTGGTAAAGGATTCTCAGCAGTCATGGTTGGTCAGAAGTGGGCAATTCAACAGCTAAACAAGATTGCGCCAGTTGTAACCAAATTTGGTTGGCAGACATCTAATCTGCGTAAACATTTAGGTCTACCAAAGCAAAAACAAAACAAAAAAGATGCTACACATGCTACACACGCAGTTGATGGAATTACTCTTGCTGCTACTCAATTTATAGATTATTTACCGTTTGAGAATTTCGGTTGTAGAGGTCATGCTTGGTTTGGGAAAGTCGAAATAACTGATGCACCATTTTTGGTTATTCGTCGTCCACCAAGATCGAGACGGCAGTTACATCTAATGCTTCCCGCAAAAGGAGGCAATAGACGTAAATATGGTGGCACAATCACTAGACACATTTTCAGAAAAGGAGATTACGTCGAAGCAATCAAAGCTGGTATTACCTACCGAGGCTGGTGTAGTGGTGACACTACTAAACAAGTTAGTGTTTCTGATTCCAATTGGAAACGTATTGGGCAGTTTACGGTATCCAAAATAAGGTTGTTGCAACGCTCAACAGGATTAATTTGTACACAAGGAAATGATTTCAGCGTTGCCTTTTAATATTGGTTTTCGTTTCCTCTCAGCCTTGCTAGCGCGAAGACTGAGTATCTACAAAAACATTTTTAGATGAATTTTTCTCAGAAATTAGCAGCATTAATAGTTGGTATCTCTGTCGCGACTCAAAGCACTCCAAGGGTTAGCGCGATCGAACCAGATTTGTACACGATCGCATCGGCATCTGGGAACGATACCTGGCAAATAGCACAAGCATTTCAAAGTGCTGCCACTCTAACCCCCCAACAAATCAGCCTTCGCGCCAAACAAATTACCGTGCGAATCGACGGACAAGGAACTGGTTCGGGAGTAATTATCGGGCAATCCGGTAAAAGTTATACAGTTTTGACCAACTGGCACGTAGTAGAAAAAACCGGTCAATACACGGTTCAAACTCCAGATGGAAGAAGCTATTCCGTTGACTATAACGCGGTCAAAAGATTGCCTGGTGTAGACTTAGCCATACTCAGCTTCAATACCGATCAAAATTACCAAATTGCTGAGATAGGTAACTCCGAGCGAGCGAGTGAAGGTCAAAGCGTTTATTATGCCGGCTATCCAGGTTCGTTGCGCGATGAAAGCGATCGCTTCTATCGCTTTTTTCCCGTTAACATTGTAGCTGTTTTGCCTACGCCGACAGAAAACGGCTATTCTCTAGTCTACGACGGCGAGGCACTAACGGGAATGAGTGGCGGCCCAGTTTTAGATCAAAATGGATTTTTGATCGGCATTCACGGACAGGCATTTATCGATCCTCGTACGGGTTCTTCTTCTATTTATGCCGTTCCCATCAATACTTACAAACAACTGGCTCAAAAAGCCCAAGCTGCGGGTACGGCAGCAGCAACGCCGCCAAAACCAACAACCACAGCAACTAAACCCAATGCTAGCGGCAATCCCACTACACCAACAAAGCCGTCACAGCCTCCCAATAACGCTGCTGGCACAGGTGGTAACGTATCGGCAAAAACACCTCAAAAGCCTACTGAAAACGCTGCTAATACTACTCAGGAGCAAGCTAGCAAGCCAAATCCGCAGCAACCCCCATCTAATCCCAATCCTGAAAACAACCAGCAACCATCGACTTCTAATAATTCTTCCGAGCCGATCGTTAAAATAGAAAAACCAACACCAACTCAGCCTGGTTCTTCATCTAATTCTCAAGCGCCAAATAATAGCGCTTCAACTCCGCTAGTGACGATCGAAAAGCCAGGACAACAACCTTCAGATAATAATTCTGGCGGCGGACAGGTGGCTATTAATAATAACAATCCAGGTGGTATTCCTACTTTTTCAACTCCAAATCAAAATTCAACCCCTTCTAATCCGACTCAAACAACTCCCAGTAACGAACAGACTTCTAACCCCAGTCAACCCCCTAGTAACGAAGCAACCCCCAACCCTGGTGCAATTCCCAGTAATAAGCCAACGACCCCCAATACTCAAACTAATCTTAACGTCAATCCTAACGATAGCTTTTTAATTTCAGCAGCTACGGGAGTAGATTATCGACCGCTTCGCGATTTACTCGCTCAAGGCAAATGGCAAGAAGCCGATCTCGCTACCGCCCAAGTCCTCGATTCGCTCGTCAAAGTTGCCCGCAACCGCAATTCGAGCCAGTTTATCGATCTAAAACAAGTTTCAGAATTAGCTTGTCCCGACCTCAGCACCCTAGACCAACTCTGGCAACAATACAGTAACAATCGCTTTGGTTTTCGCCAACAACAGCAAGTTTGGACTAATTTAGCTACGACAGGCAATTACTCAACCGAACAATGGCGGCAATTTGCTACACAAGTAGGTTGGAAGCAAGGAGATGTTGCTAAATCTACTGGCTATCTGTTCTACGACCAATTGAAATTTAACCCCTCTCAAGCACCCGCAGGACATCTTCCCTGGTGGTTTGGCTACGAAGAAGACTATCAAAATTTGATTAAATACATGTTTACTCATTGTAGTTTCGACCCTGACATCGAAAGACAAAAAGCAGCAGAAGCAGAAGCCAAAACCAAACCAAACGAAAAAGGCAAGAAACCCAACGAAACCAAACCAGCTACTTCTCAACCCAATGCCGAACTAACCCCCGAAGCCGAACCCCAGCAACCTTAGAAAGAAAAATTCTGATGTTGTCTGTTCGGGCATTGGCTCGATCGAGAGTAGCATTGTCGTAGCGTTGCTGTCTCAAATAATCGTCAAATTCCCCAGCTTGGGCGGGTGTGGCGGTGGCGATCGCAAATATGCTTAGTGCGATTGCTTTCAATTTCATTGTTTTTTCCTTTATTTTTTATAGTTAATTAGCACCTTTTTAAGACCTTTTTATATTTTGATAACATTCTAAGATCTCAGAAAAAAGAGATTGCGATCGCCGAAAAAGAAGATTCAATTTGCTACATCATTATTTTCTATTTTTTTTAAGGCCGCGATCGCGTGCAATCTTACCGTAGTTTCTTTATCTTCTGCTAATTCTTTGAGACATACAATAGCATCATTTTCTTTTAATTCACCGAGGGACATTGCCAAAGCTTTTTTTACTTCTGGAAAAGCAGTCGTTGCTTGTTTTGAATGCAAGTAATCTACTAAAATTTGAGTGGCTTTGCCTTTAAGATTGAGGGGAACTCCACGACCTAAAACGGTAACAATTTCTTGAGAGACTATTCCACTCGAAAAATTTAAAATCTCTTGCAAGTAATCTAGAGTTTTGTTGCTTTCGCTCCAACTTAAAGCCCTCACACTATCTATCTGTAACTCGATAGGAGTTAAAGGCGATTTTAACACTTCAAATAAAGCGCTAAGGGCTGATTCGCTACCGATTCTGCCTAAAGCAATTGCAGCATGACGACAAACTTCTAGATTTAGATCGTATAGTAAAGGCTGAATCTTTTCAGTTAAATTTAAGCAATCGCTAAGCTCTTTACGTATTCCTAAAGCAATGACTGCTTCTTTTCTCACCATTGCTGCTGTGTCGGTTAAAGCTTCGATGAGTAATGTATCGATGCGAGAGTTATTAAAAGTGCTTAAAGCTTCGATCGCGATCGCTCGTATTTCTGGACTAGTATCTTTGCTAACTGCAAGCAAAGGTTCGATCGTTTCTAGCTTGCGAATTGATGCTAACGATCGCGTTGCTAAGAGGCGAGAATGTTCGTCTTCTAGTAATTTGCTCAAAGATTCGATCGCCGCAATACCTATATTACTTAAAGCTTCGCTAGCCATTTTTGCTAGTTCTTCCTCTTCTGTTGACTGCATTAAGTTAATTAAAGCAATGACTGCGGCTGAATCGTCAAATTCACCGAGAATGCGACCGACAAACCAACGCAATTCTACCTCGATTTCTTCATTTTCTAAAATCGCGATCGCTCGAGCAATTCTTTCGTCTTGCTTCAAGCAAGCTTGGATCGATTTAGATAAAAAGTTGGTTACTTGCCATCTGTGCTGAAAATTTCCCAACAATAATACTTGCCAAGCTAAATCGATAGCTTGTTCTAATTCTGCTGGTGCGATTACGGCTAATTTGGGATTTTCTTTACCAATGGGCAATCTTTGTAAATTTTGGTTTACCAAAATCCAATTTTGAGAATTTGCCGCAATGGTTGCTCGTTCTAAAATTGTTTTTGAGTCTAAATTCGCTTGTTCTGGTAACCTTTCTAAAGGTGAATGCTCCACTGAATTAGCCTTCTTATTTGTTATTTATTGTTTGGTATTTAACCAATCTTGTAATGCTAAATTTTTTAAGTTTCATTGTTTAATTTACAACTTTTTTGCGCTTCTCGATCGCGCTCGAGATACTTTTATATTTTGCGCCGATCGATCGCGGGATAAAATTCAAAGTAAGGAAAAGAATGAGATTTGAGCGATCGATAGACATTAGCCAATTTTAAAAGTAATTTGCAACGCTTTTTAGTCTAGCCGATCGCCTAAATCCCAAAAATTCAATTATTAAATTGTTTCTGGGAACTTTGGTAAGGGTTTGGGACAAAGTATTTTGCCACCAGGAAGAATAGTGCAGGTAACACCTACGCCTGGAATTACTAGCGAACCACCAATGATTTGGTTGATTTCTTTTTCGTCTAAAGTTCTCATCAACTCGTCTAAATTACTGTCAACTTTTTTATCTATCGAGAATTCAGAGTCTAGTTGAGAAAACTTTAATTTGTTAATCGATTTCATTAAATCTCCTATTTCTGAACTACAGATAACTGCTAACCAATGTTTGCTTTAAATCGCCAATTACGTAGCTAGTAATTTAACCTTTATTATTATCTGTATCGATCGCAATTTCGGTTGACTTAGTTACATTCAAGTCGCAATTTTTGATTTGCATAAAGAAATAAAGCAATCCTCCATTACCCCTTACCTAGCCATTTCAAAATCAATTCATTAACAATCTCTGGTTTTTCGTCGTGAGGGCAATGACCAGCTTTCGCAATGGGGTAGAATTCAACATTAGGATTGGTTGTAACTAAATCTTGATAAACCTTTGCACCTGTAATTGGTGTCCAAGGATCGTCTTCCCCCCAAAGTATTAATAAGGGATGCTGTAATTTTGCCAGTAATTCGTTAGGCGTTTTCCCTGGCGGTGCAGTTAATACCGATGCAAATACTTGTTGCGCGCCAGGATCGCAAGAAGGTTCGTAAAGCAATTCTACTAATTCGTCGGTGACAGCTTGGCGATCGCGATAAACTTGATATAACGTGTTGCGAATGCGACGTTTCTGACGGATGTTATCAAAAATAAATTTTCCTGTTATTGGGGAACTAACTAACTTAGCAAAACTTCCCATCACAAACCCCAAAAGCGGATTTAATTCTTCAGGGCGGTGATTCAATCCACCAGCACAATTAATCAAAACTGCACCCGCCGCCACTTCGGGATATTCAGTAATTGTCTGCAAACTAATCAAACCACCGATCGAATTACCAATAAAAACAGTTGGTTGTTGAATGTGTTCTTGCCAAAAATCTCTTAGTTGTTGCGCCCACAATTCTAAAGTGTAATCTAGCGCTGCTTTATCAGAACCACCAAATCCCAACAAATCGATCGCAAAAACACGATATCCAGCTTCAGCAAGAACGGGAATATTTTTACGCCAATGTCCGATCGATGCACCAAAACCATGGATTAGTAATAATGGTTTTCCTTCTCCCCTGACAGTGTATTGAATTCTATGTCCTTGCCAAGTCCAGTTTAGTTTTTCAAAAGCGTTTGTTAAAGTGAGTTGTTGAGTTGTCACAGTTGTTGAGTTGTTTGAATTTTAATTAACTATTTTGAAGATACACCAAAACAAAAAATAACATCTCTGCCTTCTGTCTTCTTTGTACTAGCCCATAATCCAAAAATGCGCCCGCTCAAATTTAAACTGTATTATTTACGCAAAGGTTGTTGAATTAACGGGCGATTTCCATTGTATGCGGGTGCTAGCAAGGTAAAAATACTAATGGAAGTTGCCGCGATTAACGCGATCGCAAGTAATGCCTGTAGTTTGGTTAAATTAAGGCGCGCTTTGTAACGATTGATATCCTTTGCTGCTGTGTCTAACCCGATCTTTAAGTTTGCGATCGTTTGTTCGTATTCTTTTTGTGCGAGTTCTTGTGTTTCTTTATTTGCCTCCAGTGTAGTCTGTAAATTCTGGTTTTCTAGTTTCATCTTCTCCAACCAGTTATTGGCTTCTTGAAATTGTTTTTGTAAACCCTGTTTCTCAGTTTCTAGTTGATTGAGGCGATCGGAGACAGATTTAAGTTCGCTGTAAAATGAATTTTGAAGGCTGATATTTTCTAGTTTGCCGTCTTCGAGTCGAGTTTGTAAACTCTGATTTTCATTTTGTAAATGTTTGGCTAAAGACTTTTCTTCTTGAAGCTGTTTTTGAAGCCGTTCGATTTGCCCATGGTTGGTTTCAAGCTTGTTAGTGGTTTGAGAAAGAAGAGATTTTGAATTTTTCAACTCATCAAGCCATTTTTGCTTTTCTATTTCTAGCTGAGTGATTTGTTTGCTTTTAATGCCGAGATCTTCGAGACTAAGTTGGCGAACATGTTCTAATTCATCATTTTTTTTCTTTAATTGCGAGTTTTTTTGCTCCAAATCGAGGTTTCTATCCGACAAAACACTTAATTTCTTGCCCCAAAATTCTGATTGAATGCGTTTTTCATCGTCTTCGTTTTGAATGCGTTTGGCTATTAGCTTACAATCTTCTTGACGTAATTGGATGTGTTGCGATAAGTTGCCTATCTTGTCTTCAATTAGACTATTTAGTTCTTTGAGAGACGAGCGCAACCTACCTAATTCTTTTTGCTGTACTTCTACTGTTTCTAGTAAAAAAGAGATATTGCCATTGCCATTATTATCGCTTTGCTGCTCTTTTTGTTCTCGATCTTCAAGCTTATCAGAAGAATGAAGCGTTTCTAATTGTTCGTTAGTAAGTATTTCTGCCATTTTTCAAAAATTTTCTCAATTTTATGGCTTTAGAAAAACTAATATCATAACTACCCAAAAAATACAAATCGTTGTCGATCGTCTTGTTTTGAAATTGCTAGTTAGATTATTGGAACTAATAAAAATAAATGTAAAATTTGATTGTCAAAATTTTTAAAAGACTTTTTTTAAGAGAAAATAAAAATATAGCAATCAGATTAGAATAAAAAGCGATCGAGTCAGCAACGGATTCTCGATTCGATCGCTTGTATTGTCTTCAAATTTGTTGCCAGTAACAGGGAGGAAATATGAGTACTTTATCCCATCCTCATGGCATTATTCATCTCTTCGTTAATCTTGCTATCTCAATCTTGGTTTTGCTGCTTTGGTTAGTGGTTATTTCACCACCAGTTATCTAAAGCGAGTCATCGCAAGGTAGAGGGGATCGAGCGCCGATCGCGTTAATTATTCAGGAACTCTTAGCGTTTGTTAAGAGTTCCCTGCATGGGAGCGCACTGACAAAAACTTGGGTAAAATGCGATCGCAAGCAAATAGCGTTCCCGATGCTACACACAAGGGAATTGTAAACAAATTTAGTAGGGGAATACTAATTAACCCCAAACAGACTAAGCTAAATCCAGCCGTAGCTGGTAAACTTTTTAAGGCAATTGCTAGCTTTTTACGAAACTTTAATCTTCGTCTCTCCAAAGTCCCATCGAGAAAATCCAAACAAACAATTGTTGCAGTTAAAGATAACCACCCGATAGTAGAAACTAAAGTACCAAATCCTGGCAGAAAATTGACTAGCAATAACGGTAGTCCGATACAGATGAGCAAAATTAGTTTTTTTAGCTCATATAAAATCGCTCGTCCGATATCACCAACGATCCCAACTTCAACTATCTCAATTTTACCAGTACGCACCTTCTCAATTTGTTCTGACAATTGACCGTACCAAGGCGCACCCAATAAAACACCAAACTGCGCCAGCAGAAAACCAGTAACGATAAACAGTCCCAGTATCAATAACAAGCGTACCAAGAAAGCCAAACCAACTACTAAATAATCCAAAATACTCAACCAAGCTGGTAGATTAGCAATCGTCCCATCTAACCAACTATTGAGATCGATAATTAAATCGCTGACAATTTCCCAGCCAAAAAAAACAGCACTTAAATAACCCGTCAAAAAGATAGTCAAATTAATTGCGATCGGGATAATAATATATTTCAATAAATAAGGATGGCGTTTAAAAGTAACCAAAGCTCGCAAAGGATAACTTGCACCCGCAAACAACCCAAAGCCCCCCAAAATTGTGCCGATAATTCTCATCAGTGTTACCCGAACAGCTTTAAATTTTTTGCTACCGTATTAAACCTGACTCACCAATAATTTAAATCTTACCTTGTCAGATAATAACGAGCATTCAGCAAAAAATTACTTTGGACTTTTAACCTTTAACTTTTGACTTTAACTACTCCCTACTCCCTAAGTTATGAATCAACCATGGCAGCCAGGAAACGTAATCGAACTAACAATTACCGACTTTAATAGTAGCGGCGAAGGAGTTGGACGTTGTGACGGACGTGTCGTTTTTGTTCCCGATACTGCGGTTGGCGATCGCTGTTTGGTTCGTTTGCTAGATTTTAAATCTCAATATGCGATCGCCAAATTACAACAGCTTCTTGTTGCATCACCCGATCGCATTCGTTCTCGTTGCATCGTCGCCGACAAATGCGGCGGCTGTCAATGGCAACATATTAATTACGAAACTCAGCTTAAAATTAAACGCGATCGCGTCTATCAAACTTTAGAGCGAATCGGCGGTTTTACTCAACCAAACGTCGCGCCCATTTTAGATAACTCTGTAGATTTAAATTATCGTAACAAATCTACTTATCCTTTAGACATTTCTGCTACCGGTAAAGTTCGAGCGGGGTATTATCGTCAAGGTTCTCATCAACTAGTTAATCTCAATCAATGTCCCGTACAGGATGCTCGTCTCAATCCCTTATTAGCAGAAATAAAACAGGACATTCAGCAGCAAGGTTGGTCGATTTACGATGAAAAAACTCATCGAGGCAAGTTACGCCATTTATCCCTACGCATTGGTAGGCGTACGGGTGAAATGCTGCTTGCTTTAGTCAGTACAGATCCCGATCTGCCAAGAATTCAAAAACAAGCCAAGATTTGGTTGCAACGATATCAAAGTTTAATGGGAGTAGTTCTTAATTATAACCCCAAGCGTACCAATGCTATTTTTGGCCCAAAAACAACAACCATAGCTGGCAAACCTTTTTTAAAAGAAATCTTTGCCGATCTTAAATTGCAATTGAGAGCGGATACTTTTTTTCAAGTTAATACAGAAGTAGCAGAATCTTTGTTAAAAATAATTATTAATAAATTGCATTTACAAGGAAACGAAATTGTTGTCGATGCCTACTGCGGAATTGGTACTTTTAGTTTGCCGATCGCCAAAAAAGTCGGACAAGTAATTGGCATAGAAGTGCAAGCATCCTCGATCGAACAAGCCCAACTTAACGCTCGTCTTAATGGTATCGACAATACAGATTTTAGAGTTGGAACAGTCGAAAAAATTTTACGTCAAATAGAAGTAAAACCAGACATTGTCACGATCGATCCTCCTCGTAAAGGATGCGAAACTACTGTAATCGAACAACTTTTGCAACGCAAACCATCTCGCCTTGTTTATATAAGCTGTCAGCCTTCTACTCTAGCAAGAGATTTAAAACTTTTATGCAACTCTGGTATTTACAATTTAGACTTAATTCAACCTGCTGATTTCTTTCCTCAAACTACTCATGTTGAATCAGTTGCTTTTTTGCAAGCCACATCGACATAAAGGCTTTTACTAAGTCAAAAAATTTAGTATAATTAAGAAAGGCAAGTTTTTTTAACATAACCAAATAATGGGTGCGTTAAAAAACATAAGTATTTAGAGAGGAAAACTATGTAAATAGCCAAAAGAAACTTGTCTGCGGTCTAAAAATTCTCTCAAACAAAAGCAATAAACACTAGTCATACTCAAAGTTTTTTTAACAAGTAAATTTCTAATTTAATTGGCAACTTTGAGATCAATTATTATGAATAGAACACATGGGCGAATAGCTTTGAATCCCAAGCAAAAAATGCCACAAAACCATGTAAAAAGCTCGCTCTTAACAAATAATTTATTTGCAGAGCAGCAACTTTTTTTTTACTCAAATTTATTACCCAATAAACTAAAGGTATAGCCTGTGATTGCTATTCCACTGCCTCTTAATAGAAGCAAATGGAGCACGATTAGTTTTGCTTCTACTCTTTACCTTTGTCCTATCCTAGACTTACTTTTAGATAAAATTCCCACTGAATGGAGACCTGAAATAAGACTGGGATTGCAAGAAGCTTTAGTAAATGCAGCCAAGCACGGTAACAAGTTAGACCCAGGTAAAACGATTGTCGTGCAGTTTGCAATTACCGAAGAAGAATATTCTTGGATTATTTCAGACGAAGGTAGCGGTTTCGTTCCTGTCTGTCCAGAATTTGGTGATTGCGGTTGTCACGATCGTACTGAAGAATTATTACCTCCAGAAGAATCAGAAAATGGTAGGGGATTTTGCATTCTGCACGAAATATTCGATCGCGTTAAATGGAATTCTGAAGGCACTCAGTTAAAACTCTGTAAGTTAGTAAAAAAAAGTAAACGGCAAGAACCATTTCTTTTTTAAACTAACAAAAGCTAGCCAATTGAACTGCTGCTCGTTTTTACGACAAATTTGATTCGATGAGTTAATATCGAGTAAATTTTATCTCTTCAGCTAGAACGAGCAGCAAATGTCTTCAACCGAACGCACTCAATGGGACGATCGCGATTGCGCTCCGCGCAGGCTTTGCGATCGACACGTAGAAGAAACTTTAGAGAGACTAGAACAATCTCTTTTAGAAATCAAAGAACGCTACGAACAAATTCAAAGCAATCGACAAAAAAGATTAGAATTAAAACAAAAACAACAACAATTAAAACAAGAGCTTGAAAACGATCGCTTCGATTCATTTAAAACAGAATTGCAACATCTAGAACAAGAATTAGAAAAAGTCGAAGTTGAATTAGAAAGTCGTCTCGTAAATTGGACGACTTTTAGAGAACCTTTTTGGCAAATTGTTCGTTTTGTTGGTTTGGGTATTGTTATTGGTTGGATTCTTAAGACTTGTGTGAATTGATTAGTTATTTTTAACTACCTAATAACAAACTTAATAAAAAGTTACAAACTTAACGTGTCACAATAAAGAGAAATAAACAAATAAAAAAACCGTCAGGGAGGCGAATCGTGGTAGCAACGCCTATAAAAACTGAAAAGCGATTGACTATACAAGTCTCGGAGGTTACACAAGATACAACAACTATCCGTTCTCTAGATTGGGATCGCGATCGCTTTGATATCGAATTTGGACTGCAAAACGGTACGACTTACAACTCTTATATAATTCGTGGCGAAAAAACAGCTTTAGTCGATACTTCTCACGAAAAGTTTCGTCAACTCTATCTAGATACACTCAAAGGATTAATCGATCCCAAAGAAATTGACTATTTAATTATTTCTCATACCGAACCAGATCATAGTGGTTTAGTCAGAGATGTACTAGAATTAGCACCCCAAGCGGTAATAGTTGGTGCAAAAGTAGCAATTACCTTTTTAGAAAATCTCGTTCATCAACCGTTTGAAAGACTGCAAGTTAAAAACGGCGATACTCTCGATCTTGGAAACGGACACGTAATCGAATTTGTTAACGCACCCAATTTACATTGGCCTGATACAATCTTTAGTTACGATCGCGGTACTCAAACAATGTTTACTTGCGATGCTTTTGGGATGCATTATTGTTCCGACAGTCTCTATGACGAAGATTTAAAAGCAATAGAACCAGATTACCGTTTTTATTATGACTGTTTGATGGCTCCCAACGCGCGATCGGTCATTTCTGCCATGAAACGTATGGATGAGTTAGGTGAAATCAAAACAGTTGCTAATGGACATGGCCCTTTACTACAATACAACGTTAGCGAATTATTGAATCGCTATCGCAATTGGAGTAAAGCGCAAGCAAAAGCAGAAAAGACAGTCGCAGTCTTTTACGTCTCCGATTACGGTTATAGCGATCGCCTCTCCCAAGCAATTGCCAGAGGGATTACCAAAACTGGCGTTGCTGTAGAAATGGTTGACATTAAATCCGCAGAAACTCAAGAAGTACACGAATTAGTCGGTCGCGCTGCTGGTGTTATTATTGGGATGCCGCCTCTATCTAGCAATAACTCCAAAGAAATTACCAGTAACATCGGTACGATTTTAGCTGCTGCCAATGGCAAACAAGCAGTTGGTATGTTTGAATCTTACGGCGGTAATGACGAACCGATCGATCCTTTGTTAACTAAATTCAGGGAAGTTGGTTTAAGCGAAGTATTTTCTTCTATTCGCCTTAAAGATACTCCAACAGAAGCAGTCTATCAGCTATGTGAAGAAGCAGGCGTTGACTTCGGACAATGGCTGAATCGCAAGCGATCGATCGAAGAAAGAAAAGGTTTTGATAACGACTTAGAAAAGGCAATCGGACGCATTAGCGGTGGATTGTATATCATTACAGCCAAAAAAGGCGAAGTTAGCGGTGCGATGCTTGCTTCTTGGGTATCTCAAGCAAGTTTCGATCCACCAGGATTTACTGTTGCTGTTGCCAAAGATCGTGCGATCGAATCATTAATGCAAGTAGGCGATCGCTTCGTTTTGAATGTTTTAGAAGAAGGCAAATATCAACACTTAATGAAACACTTCCTCAAACGATTCAAACCAGGTGACGATCGCTTTGTAGGAATCCAAACGCAAACAGCTAACAACGGTTCGCCCATTCTAACAGATGCTTTAGCTTATTTAGAATGTAAAGTCGTCAGCAGAATGGAAGTTAGCGATCACTGGATTATTTACAGTGAAGTAGGTGCGGGACGAGTTTCCAATCCCGATGCTATGACTGCGGTTCATCATCGCAAGATTGGTAACTACTATTAATTGTAGGGTGGGCAAAGCCCACCTTATCAAACAAGAATTAAAAGCATAAATTTTAGAAGATCGAGAATACCGAAAAGCTTTTTAATCTTCTTTAATCTTCTTTAATCTTCTAGAATCGCACTAAAAACAATTAAATCACAAGGCTGAATCGATTGTCCTAGTGGTTTTGCCGAATTACCATAAAAATTTAGTCGAGCGAAGATTCTAATATATTTATCCTATAGTTTCTCTAATTTTCAATTCGAAGTCTATGACTCGAACACTAAAAAAAGTCTCTATCCAAATCCTTGGATTTTTTTGAAGTAGGGGATCGTAAACAATTCGACAAGGGCCATTAATGGCTATTTCATGACCACAAATATTTTTATTAGTACGATTTACGCTAATAACAGGGTCATTAGTCCCTTTTTGAGAATTTTGAGCGAGTTTATGACGATTAATATAAATTTTAGTTACTGCTTGATGTTTACCTCCTCTCCAAATAGATTTTGGTCCGCGAGTACCTTTCTTAATGGATGGTAAGCGATCGAAAACAGGAATCAGCCAACATTTGCCACTTTTATACGCGCCTTTAATTCTACCTTCTGCAAGTAACTGTCGGACTCTCGCAGTTGAAATGCCTAGCAAAGACGCTGCTTCTGTAGTACCAATAAAAATCATAATAAAACTCTTACGATTACGTAAGATTTTAATTGATAAGCTAACAATCAGACAAAAAACGTTAAGTCATAGCAATTCAAATTAAAGATGAAATTGCAAAAAAAAAAAAATAGAATCTATGGAGGTGCGATCGTCTAAGTAAATGCTTGGTTTGAAAAAAGAAGAACTTAATTTTTCGAACTACAATCCAGAATGGAAAAATTTGTTTGAAAAAGAACAAAGATTAATATTATCCATTATCGATCGCGAAATTTTAGAGATACAACATATCGGTAGTACTTCAATTCCTGGTATGCTTGCCAAACCCATTTTAGATATCGGTATCGCTGTGAATAATTTTGAAGCAGCAGCAGTGTGTATCAAACCATTAGAAGAAATAGGTTATGTGTATAACGGTGAAAGCGGCATACCAAAAAGACATTGGTTTGCTAAGGGAAATCTAGTTACCCATCACGTACATATATTAGAAATTACCAGTCAAACTTGGAAAAATAATTTGATTTTTAGAGATTATTTAATTCAAAATCCAGAAACTGCACGAGAATACGCAGAATTAAAACTTAAATTACTAGAAAAAATTAAAGGCGATTGCTCGCCATCCAAGCAGCCGAACGATCGCGAAGCTTATCAACAGGCAAAATCTCCTTTCATAGAGCAAGTTTTACAAAAAGCAAAAAAAACCATGTAGAGACATAAAATTTTACGTCTCTACAACAAACAACAAACAACTAACAACCATGAAACCAAAAGACGTTCAAACCTATCCGATCGCTGCTGAAACAACTGTATTACGTTCTCGCACTTGGGATCGATTAAAATTTGAAATTGAATACGGACTGCAAAAAGGAACGACCGCAAATTCCTATGTAATTCAAGGTAGTAAAAAAGCTTTAATTAATCCACCAGGAGAATCTTTTACTGAGATTTTTCTCAAAGCATTACAAGAACGTTTCGATCTCAAAAAACTAGAGTATGTAGTTCTCAGTCACGTTAATCCCAATCGTTGCGCTACAGTCAAAGCATTATTAGAAATTGCACCCCATGTTACCCTTGTTTGTTCCAATCCTGGGGCGATTTCTCTGCGTAATATCTTGCCCGATCGAGAATTAAAAATAATGACCATCAAAGGAGATGACGCACTATATTTAGGAAGAGGTCATCACTTAGAATTTATTCCCACTCCCTTACCTCGTTGGCCAGACGAATTGTGCTGTTACGATCCTAAAACAGAAATTCTCTATACCGATAAACTATTTGGGGCGCACGTTTGTAACGACCAAGTTTTTGACGAAGGTTGGGCAGTGTATAAAGAAGATCGTCGCTACTATTTTGATTGCTTGATGGCACCTCATGCCAAACAAGTGACGATCGCATTAGAAAAAATAAAAGACAAAGAAGCTATTATTTATGCAACTGGTCATGGCCCTTTAGTTCGTTATGGTTTGACCGAATTAAAGACATCTTACCAAGAGTGGATTAAAACGCAAAGATCTCAAGAATTGAGAGTTGCCTTAATATACGCTTCTGCTTACGGTAATACCGCTATTTTGGGAGGTGCGATCGCCAGTGGAATTACTAAAGCAGGGGTAAGAGTAGAATCGATCAACGCAGAAATCGCCCAACCAGAAGAAATTAAAGAAGCGATCGAAAAGTGTCATGGATTTATCTTCGGTTCGCCCACATTAGGCGGACATGCACCGACACAAATTCAAACTGCATTGGGAATTACCCTCGCTAACGCCGATAAAACAAAAATTGCTGGTGTATTTGGTTCATTTGGCTGGAGTGGTGAGGCGATCGATCTACTGGAAAATAAATTTAAAGATGCAGGATATCGTTTCGGGTTTGAAACTATGCGCGTTAAATTTAAACCAACCAATGCTATTCTCAAAACCTGTGAAGAAGCAGGAACGGATTTTGCCCAGGCGATTAAAAAAGCCCAAAAATCACGCCAACCAAAAGCATCTGTAGCCACATCCCAATCCGATCGCGCCGAACAAGCTTTAGGAAGAATAGTTAATTCTTTGTGTGTCGTCACCGCCAAACAAGGAGAATTAACAGGAGGAATGTTAGCTTCTTGGGTATCTCAAGCAACTTTTAACCCACCAGGTTTGACGGTTGCAGTAGCAAAAGACAGAGCGATCGAATCGATGTTGCATACGGGAAATACTTTCGTCCTCAATATTTTGGAAGAAGGCAATCATATCGGTTTGATGAAGCAATTTTTGAAACCATTTGCCCCAGGTGAAGATCGTTTTGCAGGTGTGGGGATGAAGGAAGCTGAAAATGGTTGTCCGATTTTAAATGATGCCCTTGCTTATGTGGAATGTCGAGTTGATAACCGTATGGAATGCGGCGATCATTGGTTGGTTTATGCAGTAGCCCAAAAGGGTAAGTTATTGCAGTCTGAGGGTGTAACGGCGGTGCATCATCGTAAGTCTGGAAGTCATTATTAACTTCCTGTGGGAGAGGGAATAGGGAACACTTCGACAAGTGGAACAGTGAGCAGTTCGACAGGCTCACTGTTTCACCTGTCGAACTGCTCAGTGCATCGCAGGCAACAGGGAGATTTTTTTGAACTAGTTGATTGTTAAATGTTCCTTCCCTCGATCGATTTAATGAGTTAGTATTTTTTATAGTAAAAAGCTTGTAGACGGCTAATAATTTACTCAACCGTAATCACAATAGAAAGAAAGTTGAGGATATTTCTGTTCATCCTCTCCAATATTCTCTAATTTGCTGCCACTCCTGCCAGCAATTATCAGGATCGATGTCATGGTAGCCTCGCATTTGTGACATCTGTTCAGCACGAGATATTGCCATCATCATGACGATCGACTTGTCACGAATGGCTATTACCTCGTCTTCGGTTAGTAACGTATCCTTCTTTTGCTCATGCTGTGCCAAAATCGTTACCAGAGGAGGTATGAAAACAGGAACTAAAGTTTCATTACTCATAATGCGTGAAGATTCCTAAAGACTAAAGTAAGTATCGGCAAATAATCTAAAACTTAGCAACAAATACTTTTCTCTGTCCATTCCAATGAGCTATTATGCTGTGTCCTCATTAATCCAAATCTACAAAATTTGAGCGATCGCATTTTCATCAAGACAAGAGCGCGATCGCTTTTATTCTTACCAAGTCACTATGTTATACTCAGCCAATGCGAATTGAACTTATCGTATGCTCCGATCGCATTGAGCAAAAGTTACAGTCAAAACATAATGTTACTTGTCACGAAGCACGTCAAACTCTTTTAAATCAACCTCGTATTCGTTTCGCTGAAAAAGGTCATACTAAAGGTAATGATGTTTATGCTGCTTTTGGGCAAACTTTTAGCGGTAGATATTTGTCAGTATTTTTTATTTATAAGCCTGAAACCAAAACAGCAATTATTGTTAGTGCAAGAAATATGAGTGATAAGGAACGCAGGGCATATGGACGCAAATAAATTTAGTAGTATTTCCAAAGCAGATACCGACGAAAAAATTGGAGAATTTTGGGATGAACATGACTTCACTGAATTCGATGCCGATCTTCCCGATGTAGAATTTGAAATTGCTTGTACTGTGCCTATTGAAGTAGAGTTATTCAATGCGATCGAGCAACAAGCACGCAAAAGAGGTGTAAAAGTTGAAACTTTAGTCAATCTTTGGTTGCAACAGAAACTTGATGAGCAAATAGCAGTTTAATAAACAATTTGAATAATAAAAACTGAAAAATACAGCAAAGCGATCGCCTATCCTAAAAAAAAGGCGCGATCTCGCTCAAAATAAAGTGCGATCGCGATCGTTTCTGCGGTCTAGGTATAATAAAGACAAATTAAGACTGATTATTCAAAAATTTAATGAATATAGATTTGCCGCAATCCCATTCATTCGCTAACTTAAAGGTAACGCTGTTACTCGAAGCACTTCAATCGGGTCAATTTGCGGCATCTGTATTTGAATTTCCAGACTGTCGAGTTAAAGCAGAAACACCAGAAGCTGCGATCGCACAAATTCAAACTATTTTTTTAGAACGGTTAAAGAACATGAAAGCGATTTCATGGAACGTACCAATTCAGACTTCAGAACCGAGCTGGATTAAATTTGCAGGAGTATTTAAAGACGATCCTGACTTTAAGGCAATTATGGAATCTATTGAAGCGGAACGAACATCAGATAATGACTCTGAGGTAGATCCCTCTTACTATATGTAAAGAAAGTTTTAGTGTGTTTATATATTCTAGATACCGATTGCGTTTCATTGATTCTCTACAATCATCCCCAAATCGTAGCCAATGCCGCCAAGCATAGAGTTGCTGTTTCAATTATTACGGTTCAAGAACTTTTTAATGGTTGGATTGGTAGGATTAACGATCCTTCTCTGGTAAATAATCTGCCCACACTTTATTCAAAGCTTTGGACGACAGTAAAATATCTCCAAACCGTTGAATTAGTGAATTATACTCCAGAAGCTGATGCTTGTTTAAAGCAACTTTTAAGGGATAATCCACCTTTACGAAAAAATCGCATACAGAAAGATATGCGGATTGCGGCAATTGCGTTGTCTGTTAATGCTATCGTTGTTACTCGTAATCAAAAAGATTTTGGACAAGTACCAGGACTTAGGATTGTAGATTGGACACTTTAGCACTGCCTTTAATAATTTTGCGATCGCCTATCTTGAAAACAAAGACGCGATCGTTAGACTGAAAATATATTAAAATCTTTCACACCAGCAATATGCCTCTTAATGAACTTCTACCTGCTGTGAGTCAATTATCTCATCAAGATAAACTTCGACTCATCCATTTTCTGCTTCTTGCAGTTGCTAAAGAAGAAGGATGTAACTTAGAATCTTCTGAAGATCAAAATTCTCACAAAGCACTTCTCGATCGATTGTCATCCACTGAAGCTGTTGTTTGGTCGCCTCAAGCAGATAGTTCAGCAGTTCGAGCATTGTCCGATATTTTAGTTACGGCTAAGGATGAAGAGTAGCATTCCACTAGTAGTTGTTTTGACATTTGGCGGTATACTATCTGCCGTTATTTTATTTTTTTTATTTTTAATCCACTCGTTTCATGCTGACTTACGCAAGCAACAAATGCGAATTGAAGCCGTTAGACCTCTGTTTGATACTGTTGTTACTAAACAAATTAGAATTGGCGATAGCGTAGATGATGTAAAACGTACTTTGACTAATGCTGGCTTATCATTTTCGGAGCATAAACAAACATTACATTCGCTTTACTACGCTGGTGGAGGATGCGGGATTTCGCTTCAAGTAACTTTTGATGCTTCAAGACGAGTTGTAAAAATTGACGTTCAGCCACAAATGACAGGGCTTTGAGTATGAGCGAATCAAAATAGATTAAATCGATCGCATTTTCAGCAAGACAAAAGCGCGATTGAATTAATATATATTCAAGCGATCGCGATCGTACTTCTCATTTTATTGCGATCGCATTTTCAGCAAGACAAAGGTTCGATCGCTCCTTAAAAAATTTTCTTACTCATAAAAATAACTAAAAAGCTCTGACTCAGGAATATGATGATTCGGAACTGTCAATGTTTCCTTCCCTGCTATACTAATCCGACGCAGTTTGATGTGGCTTCCCCGTTGACTGTAAATCTCAAAGCCAAACTGTTTCAGAATAGCAATGACTTCTGCACCCGCTAATCTTTTAAGCTTGGGCATAGCTGGGCTGCAACTCAAATGTAACCAAAATAGAAGGATTAACAACCAATCCAAACTCCGTTGGATCTTCGCCTTCTAAAATGTAGAGAAACAGCTTCTGTCAAATTTTGGACAACCTCATCTAAAGTTTCTCCTTGAGTCACAACTGAAATCTCTAAACATTCGGCAACATAACCGCTTTGTTCTCCTGGGCGAATGAAAGATTTGACTGTTTGCTGAAGTTGCACGATATTGCTCTTTAAAATCGTAGTTCTCATTTTAGTACGATTCTAGTTTGTAAAGTGTGCTATTTCATTAACACACTCTACAAATTAGAATCGAACAAGACATATTAATTTATTGCGATCGCATTTTCAGCAAGACAAGAGCGATCGCTCCCTAATAATAATTTCATGTTACACGCAATAAATGAAACATTCGCGATCGCATTTTCTCAAAGCAAAAGCGATCGCAACAAAACTAGCTAAAAACTATTTCTGAAACATTTTACAAATAAGTTCTCCAGCATCATTAGGTTTGAAGCGAACGGTCATTTTATCCTGTTTAATTACAAGGCGATCGCGGCAATTATAAACTTCGATCGGTCGTTTGACACCATTGACACTAACGGTGGCGCGATACTCCCAATAGTTTTTGGCACTGCGTTTAATACTAAGGATACAAAGATTGCGATCGCCCACTTGACGACAAAAGGAAGCATTGGCAGGAGATGCAATTGTCAAAGAAAATAATAAACATAAAATTACCTGCACGATCGTCGATCGCTTAAAGCAACTATCTATATTCATCTGCGTTTATCTACGTTTATCTGCGGACGTTTTTTTTTCAAAGTTTTTATAATCCACAATCCGATCGTCATAATAAAAACCTCTCCCCGTAAGAGAGAGGTTTCAATAACTTATACCAACGATCGAGCGTCCTTTAAGATGAAACTAAAACACTTTCTCGAACAACTTTTGATTGGTTGCCATGATTAGACTCTGCCAACTTACTCAAAATAGCAGAGACATTTTGTTTGGCATCGCCGAAAAGCATTTGAGAATTTTCCTTGTAAAACAAAGGATTATCAACACCAGCGTAACCACTAGCCATACTGCGCTTCATAACAATGACATTAGCAGCTTTCCAAACCTCCATTACTGGCATACCAGCGATCGGACTATTGGGATCTTCCATAGCGCTAGGGTTAACTGTATCGTTTGCACCGATGACTAAAACTACATCGGTATCGCTGAAGTCTTCGTTGATTTCATCCATTTCCAGAACGATATCATAGGGAACATTAGCTTCAGCCAAAAGCACATTCATATGTCCGGGCATTCTTCCCGCCACTGGATGAATACCAAAACGAACACAGATGCGGCGATCGCGCAAAATTTTAGTAATATCAGAGACAGCATGTTGTGCTTGGGCTACTGCCATACCGTAACCAGGTACGATAATAACGCTCTTAGCATTACTTAGTAATTCGGCAGTTTCTTCAGCATTAATGGGGTTGGCTTCGCCTTGAGGCTGACTGCTGCTACTAGAAGCAGATTTGCTCGTACCTTCGCCAAAACCGCCTAAAATAACGCTGATAAAAGAACGATTCATCGCCTTACACATAATGTAGCTGAGAATCGCGCCACTACTGCCAACTAATGCCCCCGTAACAATCAATAGATCGTTAGAAAGCATAAAACCAGCAGCAGCAGCCGCCCAACCCGAATAGCTGTTAAGCATGGAAATAACTACAGGCATATCCGCGCCACCGATCGCCATCACTAAATGAACGCCCAAAACACTTGCGATCGCGCTCATAATTAATAGCGCAGACAAGCCATTTTCAGCACTCATAAATTGATATCCGAACCATACCGAAGCGACTAGCATGGAGATATTAAGTAAATGACGTGCTGGCAAAAGTAATGGTTTGCTACCGATAATTGCTTTGAGTTTGCCAAAAGCGACGATCGAGCCAGTAAAAGTAATTGCGCCAATAAAAACACCGATAAAAATTTCTAGTTGGTGAATTGTTTCTTCCACTCCAATTAGAGATGAATCGGGCTGTAAATAATTGGCAAATCCGACTAAAACCGCCGCCGCACCGACAAAGCTATGTAAAATTGCCACTAGTTCGGGCATCGAAGTCATGGCAACCCGAGAGGCAAGTGTAGCGCCAATTACCGCACCAGGAACGATCGCCGAACCTAAAATGCTATATCCAGTTACTTGCGAACTTAATGCTGTAGCGGTAAACGCAATTAACATACCAGCAATGCCTAAAACATTACCACGTCGAGCCGTTTCCTGGTTAGATAAACCGCCCAAGCTTAAAATAAACAAGGCGCTAGCCGCTATATAGGCGACTGTTACTAAATTATTGGTCATATTCTTAAGAAAGAAAATTATTGGGATGAGATTATGGTAAGAAGGCAGGAGGCAGGAGGCAGGAGGCAGAAGGAAACAGCCGTTTTTTCTATCCAATCCCCTACTTATTACTCGGCTGTTCCCTATTCCCTGTTCCCTGTTCCCTATTTCTGAAACATTTTCAACATTCTTTGCGTAACTAAAAAGCCGCCAGAAATGTTAATCGTGCCGAGGAAGATGGCGATCGCGCCTAAAATAGTAGTGGGAGAATTAATTGCTCCCGAAATCTGCAACATGCCGCCGATGATGATGATGCCGCTAATGGCATTGGTAACACTCATTAAAGGTGTGTGTAATGCTGGGGAGACATTCCAAATTACTTGCCAGCCGACAAAACAAGCTAGAACGAATACTGTTAAATGAGATAAGAAAGAAGCAGGTGCGCCGATGCCGATCGCGATCGCCAATGCACCAGCTACACCCAGCCACAACCAGCCGCTTATTTTTGAAGATTTTTGTGCTGAAGGAGTTGCTACCGACACAGAAGATGCTGTTGAAGTAGCTGGTGTCGGAGAAGGATTATTAATTTTTGGTGGAGGCCAAGTAATTTTTCCTTCATGAAGTATTAAAGCACCTCGAACTACTTCATCATCAAAATCGACTTTGTAATTTTCTCCACCACCCATATCTTTAAGCAGATGCCAGAGATTGTTACCGTATAACTGACTTGCCTGAGTTGCCATGCGACTGGGAAGATCGGTTAAACCGATAATTGTCACTCCTTTGTAGCGATAAACTTCGTTAGGTTTGGTGACAGCGCAATTTCCTCCTTGTTCGGCTGCCAAATCGACGACTACCGAACCCTCTTGCATACTTTCTACCATTTCCTGAGTAATTAGCTTTGGTGCGGGTTTACCAGGTATTAAGGCAGTTGTGATAATAATATCTACTTCGCGGGCTTGTTGGGCAAATAAAGCCATTTCTGCTTCGATGAATTCTTTGCTCATCACTTTGGCGTAACCGCCTTCGCCCGTGCCATCTTCTGCAAATTCTAGTTCGAGGAATTCTGCACCCAAACTTTCAACTTGTTCTTTGACTGCCGGACGAGTATCAAAGGCGCGCACTACTGCACCCAAACTTCTTGCCGTGCCGATCGCCGCCAAACCAGCTACACCAGCACCAATTACCATTACTTTAGCTGGGGGAACTTTTCCCGCCGCAGTAATTTGTCCTGTAAAAAAACGACCGAAGTTATTAGCAGCTTCGATGACAGCGCGATAACCAGCAATGTTTGCCATCGAACTGAGGGCATCCATTTTTTGGGCGCGACTGATGCGTGGTATGGCATCCATCGCTAAAACTGTAGTTTGAAGCGCTGCTAATTTTTCTAGTAATTCTGGGTTTTGGGACGGCCAAATAAAGCTAATTAACGTTTTTCCTTGAGGAATTAATTCAATTTCTGACGATTCGGGAGCGCGTACTTTGAGGATAATATCGGCTTCTAGCCATAAATTTAGAGCATTTTCAACAATTTCACATCCTGCTTGCTGATAAGCTTCATCGCTAAAATTAGCCGCACTTCCCGCCCCCGACTCGATCGCCACCGCAAAACCAAGTTTTTGTAATTTTTTAACTGTATCGGGGGTAGCAGCTACTCTGCATTCGTTAGGATATAATTCTTTTAGAATGCCAATTTTATAATCTTTTCGTTGCTCGGACAGAGATTGTTCTGTCGTTTTGTTTTCGCTGGCAACGGTTGCAGTCATGAATTCTCCTTAAATTTAAAAAATAGCTACATAACGACTAGGTAAGTTGACTTGTTATGTAGAATTGCGACTATGTTCTGTAGTATTTATCGAAACAGAGTACTTAAACCCGCTCAAAATATTAACTAGTTGAGATCGAGAAGCGAAGTCTGCATATTTTCCTTCGATCGCTACGTCAGATAAGATTTGGAATTCTAAACTCCGAACCAATAATTGCGTAGCACTTGGCGATCTCGAAGCCATACAAACTCCGATTTTTAAAGTCTATTGGTCATACTATGCCGAACGATCGAGTTAAGTGTAAAATTTTAACTTGTCTTATAGATTGTTATAATTCGATCGCTTTGACGCGCTGCGTGAAATTTATACCAAGTTGCGGTTTATAAGAATAATTTTGTTTCGCGCAGAGGCGCAGAGGCGCGGAGGGGCTGAGGGGCTGAGGGGCTGAGGGGCTGAGAGAGAAAAAGAGAGGATTACTTTTATGAGAGCAACATGGTATTAGATGCGATCGATCGCGTCACGACAGGTTTTTAAAATCGCAATTCGTATCTTAATTTAAGTTCATCGACAAAATAATCGTAAGTCAAATCGATTTGAGAATCGCGATTTAGTTCGTAAACTCCTTGAACGGTGGGGTAAACTCGAAAGTAATCTAAGCCGATCGATCTACCAAGGTTGTTAACGGTTTCGTCGGTTAAATAAGTGGCTTCTCTGGTAAGTGGTTTGATGACAAATTGAGATGCACCAAATTCTAATAATTGGTCTTGATTGCTTTGTTGTAATTTTTTGGCTAGTTCTAAAAATTGATTGCCGAGTAAATTAACAATTTCTCCTTCGCTACGGGGTGGGGTGCTAGTTAATTTGACGATGGGTGCGTTGAGAATTTCAAAATTAGAACTGTTACCATCGTAAGAGTTAGCTTGGATGCAAGTTTCGACTTGTTTTAATTTTTCTGGGGTGTGTATGGCGCGATCGCTTAATGGTCGATCGTTGGGTGAGTCGATTTGGCAGGGATCTGAATTAGTTTGTCCGAGACTGGCGAGCAATTGACGGGCTTGTCCTTTGAGATTTAGGTTAACATCGATGGTTTCTGCTTTGCCAGATTTGGAAATGTATTCGGGAATTTCATTTTCGTTGACTGGTGTTTGGCTAAAATTGGCGTAATCAGATATTTGAGTGGTTAATTGAAGGTCTAAATCTGGATTGAGAATGCTGCGTTTGGGGTTGAAAACAATTGTATTTTTATGACTGCGTCGTAATTTAAATTCGTTACTGAGGAAATCAACATCGGCGCGTCTGAGTTCTAAAACACCTTTCGATCGAATATTATTAGGATCGTTGGCAATTCCGTTTAATGTTAGTTGTCCGCCTACGTTAATTTTATAAATTGGTGTTTGTTCGAGTCTAAAGTTATCGAGATTGACTTGAAAGTTTTTGAGACTGGGAATGAAAAGAGTTTGGGGTGTTGGTTGAAAGGGAATCTTTTCGTTTTGTTTGAGGCTAACTAAATTGGGATTTTTGGCTGGGTTTGGTTTGGGTTGGTTGGGTGCTTGTGGTACTGTAGCTTGACCGTCGAATAATTCTACATTACCACCAATTTTTGGTTGCAGTGCCGAACCAGTGACTTCTACATTACCAGCAATGCCTCCTTTGTAGAGATTTTCTACTTCGATGTTTCCTTTGGTGAGGTTAACAGTCAAAGGGTTGGTAAGGTTTGGTTGTGGTGAGTTAATTGGTAAAATTCCAGCAACTGAAAAATCTCTTTTGGCAACTTTTCCTTGCAGTTGTTCTATTTCGATAATATTGTTTTTGAGCGAGATTTTGCCATTAACTTGCATGGTGGATGGAAAAGTTTTGGTTTTGAGGGTGGCATTGTTGAGATCGACTTCGCCTTTGGCAGTTAAATCGTAAAGTTTGGATGGTCGATCGAGGTCGATTTTTCCGCTAGCATTAATATTAACTGTGCCATCTCCTTCTACCCAGGATAGTTGTCCTTGTGTGAGTGGATCGATTAGGGCGATCGTCTGCGTACCTAATTGAATGCCAACATCAAAGCGATCGCGTCTTCCTGCTTCGATCGGATAGGGTAAGTTTGCTTGGGCTTTAACGATCGATTTATCGGTGGTTTTAAATTGCAAGTGAGATCCATCGTAATTAAAGTCACCCGCGATCGCGCCTGGTAAAGCATTGGCATTGATGATGGCATTGGTAAAGCTGACGTTGCCATCAATGCGAGGTTTGCTTAACAAACCTTTAAGTTCGATCTCGCTGTTAATATTGCCATCGAGATCGAGGGGAATTTGGGCAAAGTTACGCAAAAAATCGATCGATAAGTTTTTGACGTTGACGATCGCGTCTGCTTGTTGGTTTGGTAAGAGTTTTCCTTGCATGGCGAGGAGAGTTTTACCCAATTTAATTTCTGAGGATTGCAAACTAGCTATTCCATCGGCATAATTTCCAGAAATATTGATGCGATCGATGGGAATATCTCGCGTACCTTGTTTGATTAAACCGAGGGGATTGAGTATGGCAAGAGTTTCGTCTTGGGTGCGCCAATTCCAGTTATTAGCGTCAATGTTAAAATCGAGTTTGGGATTGGTTAGCGTTCCGACTAAGTTAAATTTACCTCGATATGCACCACGAATATCTAGTTGGGTGGGAATGTCTCCAGCTTGTTTTATTGTCGAAACTGCTTGGATGTTTTTTTCGATCGCACTTAAGCGATTGAGTTGGCTGCTAATGGTTTGTTGGAAGGTTTCGATCGCTTTTGGTTTGAGTGCGATCGCCCTAGTTTGATAATCGTTTTGAAAGAGTAGCATTAAACTGGGCAAATCGAACCAACGCAATGTTGTCAGCAAGTCTTGAATGTATGCTTCGGGAATATCTAATGCTGCTTCAATGTTTCCTGTATTTAAATCGAGATTGCCTTGGGCGTTATATTGACTTTTACCTAGTAATAAAGAAGCTGAGGTAAGTTGGGCGATATTTTTGCTACGATCGTAATTAAAATCGGCGCTAATTCCTTTGGCTTCTAAGTAGCTTAAGGCTGGTCGATCGATTTGAATGTTTCCGTTGGCTGAGAGATTAAACAAATTGAGATTGAGTTTGCCAGTCAAATCGCCTCCCACTGGTGCAATGATACCTACAGTGGTAGCAGGAGAAATATTTAGTATTGCTAGGGGAAAGTTTTGAATGTTGAGGTTGAAAATATCGCGATCGCGTTTTCCCGATGCAATTACAGGGTAAGATGTTCCTTCTCCTTTTTTAAATTGAATATATTCAGGTAAATAGGGCAGTATGCATTTATTATGTAGAGACGCGAAATTTCCCAGAGACGCGAAGTTTCGCGTCTCTACATTGGTTGTTGGTGATGTTTTATTATTTTGTACGAACGTC
>JBOFLQ010000090.1:0-12905 GCA_051657945.1 Xenococcaceae cyanobacterium
AGTAATTATGGGTGTATTTTTGCCACTTGCTGAAACTGTAAGAAGAGCGAATCAAATATTAGATTTGACTAGATTTTTGAATTGGTTTGACGATTACATTTTGGGGATTTCTCTTTTAATAGCTGCCTATTTAGTAAAAAAAAGGAAGCATAATTCGATCGCATTTTTAATTGCAGCTTGGGGATTTGTATCGGGAGCGCTTTTTCTTAGTTTATTAGGTCAATTCGATTACTATAGAACGAATACAGTCGATCCAGGTATATTTTCAACAAGCTTTGTAGCAATAGCAAAAGGGCTTATATTTGGATATATGTTAATAGGTCTTTATCTGGGTATAAAAGCTAATTCGTACAAATAATCCTGGAGCAGTTACCAAAAAATTTAAGATTAGCGATCGCGCAACTTCAGAATTACACCCGATCGATCGAAAACTCCATCAGTCTCTACATTTTCCGCTCTGGGTTACATAAACTTTTTTTGTCAATTTTGTTTAATATTTCCAAAAACATAAACAGACAGTTTATCAAACTTAAGGATTAAATAGCATTATAAATCTATAATAGCGATCGCCAAACTATAACAAAGATGGACTACATCCCATCCTACAGACAGATATTTTTCTCAATTCAAACATAGTTCCTCCATTGGAAAGACGGCAACATCGCTCGAAATATTTATTTTAAAAATAATTATTTTCAAATTTTTAAAAGCGATAGTTGGAGAAAAAAAAATGACCGACGACAATTACGATGAAAAATATACAGATCCCGAATTGCGTCGCCAACTCAAGGAAAAAATTCTCGAATCCGATCGAGGCGGGAAACCAGGTCAATGGTCGGCGCGTAAAAGTCAGATACTTGTAAAGGAATACGAAAAACAAGGTGGCGATTACAAGAAAGATGAAAAAGACGAAGCGGCGAAATCGCTAGAACAATGGTCGCAAGAAGATTGGCAGACAGAGGAAGGAGACGATCGCGCCAGGGAAGATAATACGACTAAACGTTATTTGCCTAAAGCTGTCTGGGATAAACTCAGTAAAAAAGAGAAAAAAGAAGCAGAACACAGTAAAGAAAAAGCTGACAAGAAAGGCAAACAACACGTTAAATGGACTCCAGCTATCAAAAAAGCGATGGTCGAATATGAAAATGAGTGTAATTCTAAAAAGAGCGATCTCCCGCAGGGAGTGCGAAGCCATCCCGAATTAGAATCTAAGCACGAACCTACTAAAAAAGATTTGTACGAACAGGCAAAAACTTTGAATATACAAGGTCGTAGCAAAATGAGTGTGGGAGAATTAAAGAAAGCGATCGATAGTTTTCAAAAATAAGCTTGTGACTCTTTTTTTGTTATAAAAATAATTTCGTAAGAAAGAGGATATTTAACCTCGATCGCTACCTCGAATCTCTTGGCGCGAGTTTTTTAGGAAATTCGTCCACAGATAAACGCAGATGGATTTGTATATTAGATCCTCTATTTTTTATGCCCGATGCCCTATTCAAAAATATCCAACTGTTCGGAAAATTTTCGTTTCGAGTTGGAGTTATTATTTTCGATCGATCGCATCTTTTTAATTTCTTCTCGCAATCCGAGGGCAATTTTGCTGTGTTTTTCGATTTGTCCCATCACTTGTCTGGCGCGATCGATTACTACCGAAGGTAAACCTGCCAAACGTCCTGCTTCAATTCCGTAAGAGCGATCGGCACCACCTGGACGGACTTGATGTAAAAAGATAATGCGATCGGGCATTTCTTTGACTGTAACTTGGTAGTTAGAAACGTTTGGTAAGATTGATGCTAGCTCGTTTAATTCGTGGTAATGAGTGGCAAAAATCGTTCTCGCTTTGATTTCTGTAGCTAGATATTCAGCAACTGCCCAGGCGATCGAAAGTCCATCAAAGGTAGCCGTACCCCTTCCAATTTCATCCAACAAGACTAAAGATTTGGGCGTAGCGTGGTTGAGAATGTTAGCGGTTTCGTTCATTTCTACCATAAAAGTAGATTGTCCCGTTGCTAAATCATCCACTGCACCGACACGGGTAAAAATGCGATCGCAGATAGCTAATTTAGCAGAAGTAGCAGGTACGAAACTACCAGCTTGTGCCATCAACTGAATTAATCCCACCTGTCTGAGATAGCAACTTTTACCGCTAGCATTCGGTCCGGTTAAGATAATTAAATCGGGATTATTTTCTAATTCCCTATTCCCTATTCCCTGTTCCCTGTTCCCTAATTCTGTTGAATTAGCAACAAAAAAGTTATAACCCAAAGTTTGTTCGACGACGGGATGTCTACCGTCAACGATTTTAATTTCACGACATTCAACAATTTCGGGACGGCAGTAATTTTGATAGATAGCAATTTCAGCTAAACCCGCTAACACATCGATCGCGGCGACTGCTTTGGCAACTTGACGAATTTCTTGGGCAACTTCGGCTACTTCTGCTCTTAAGCTATCGAAAATCTCGTATTCTAAATTATTGAGGTCGTCTTTGGCAGTGAGAATTCTCGTTTCTCTTTCTTTTAGCTCTGAGGTGATGTAACGTTCTTCGTTGGTTAGAGTTTGTTTGCGTTCGTAATTATCTGGTGCATGGTCGGCTTTGCTGCGTGGCAAACTGAGATAATAACCAAAAGTTTTGTTGTAACCGACTTTTAAGTTAGAAACTCCAGTGCGCTGTCTTTCGGTGACTTCTAAATTAGCTAACCAATGTTTGTCCTCTTCTAATTTTTGACGAAATTCGTCTAGTTGAACGTTGATGCGATCGCGAATGACTCCCCCTTCTTTGAGATGTTGGGGTGGCGATTCGACAATGTGTTCGATCACTTTTTTACCGAGTTGTTCTAAGTTTGGGGGAACTTTTTGTAAAGCTTTTAGATATAGAGATTTTCCGATCGCAACTAATTCGGAAAGTTCGGTTAATTTAACTAACGATTCCGATAAACCCAACAAATCTCTAGCATTAGCAGTCCCTGCCGCCACTCTTCCCGTCAATCTCTCTAGATCGTAAATGCTGCGTAACAATCCGCGCAAATCTTGTCTGAGGGAAGTATTTTCTTTCAACTCTTCGATCGTATCGAGTCTGGCGCGAATTCCTTTAATATCGATTAAAGGTTGCACCAACCAACGACGCAACGCCCTACCACCCATCGCCGTACAAGTTTTATCGATCGCCCATAATAACGAACCGTGAAAACTTCCATCGCGGACGGTTTGAGTAATTTCTAAGTTGCGACTAGAAGCGCGATCGAGGATCAAATAATCGGCAAGATTGTAGGTTTTTAGGGGCTGTAGGGGTGCTTGATTGGCTTTTTGGGTATCTTCTACATATTCGAGTAAACCTCCCGCAGCACGCACACCCAAAGGGAGATTAGCGCATCCCATTCCTTCTAAAGATTTTACTCGAAAAATTTCTGTGAGTCTTTGTTTGGCTTCTATGAGGGTAAAAGGTTTTTGCGATCGCAGTGAATAGCAAAAGCAATCGGGCAAACATGCTGGTAAGTGTTCGGAAGTTTCCCCAGGACGTAATAAACTATTGATATCGGGTGCGTTAACGGGAAAAAGAATTTCCGCAGGTTGCAAGCGTAACAATTCTACAGTTAGAGAAGCAAGATTGCTTGCTTGGGTGGTAAAAAATTCGCCCGTAGAGATATCGGCATAAGCTAAACCCCAATGTTCTCCCGCAATTACTACAGAAGCGAGAAAATTATTGCGACGGGCAGAAAGCATCTCATCTTCGGTTAAAGTACCAGGAGTGAGTAGTCTGGTAACTTGTCTTTCCACTAGACGTTTTTCTGCTGATGCTTGCGCCGCGTCTTCCACTTGATCGCAAATTGCAACCGCATAACCTTTTTCAACCAGCAAACGTGCATAGCGATCGAGGGCATGATGGGGTACTCCCGTCATTGCTACCCGTCCGATTTCTTTCCCGCCATCTTTGCTAGTACAGACTAATTCTAATTCGCGGGCAATAATAACAGCATCCTGAAAAAAGCATTCAAAAAAATCACCCACCCGATACAGTAGCAGCGCATTGGGATATTTTTCCTTGATCTCGACATAATGCTGATTCATCGGCGTTAATTTATCGCGATCGAGCTTTTTATAATCGTCGTGAGGATTTTTTCTGGTTGCTACTTCTGTCTGAATTTGTTTTTGTTCGGGTGCGCTCATGAATGGTGTGTGGATTGCAATGGCTTTTATTGAATTTATCGTATCGACATTCAATTTTTGCGTGTTTTAAATTATGTTTTGTTAATTGGCGATCGAATTAAAAGCATAGCGCAATCGCGCCAAAAAATTGTGGTTATTGCAATCGCTCTCAGTTTACGGTTAACTAGATATTTTCCTGCGATCGCTCCCTGTCAGCTTCAATAATTAGCGATGGTGTAAATTTCTGTCTTAGTTGTTCGAGATAACCTTCTATCAGTAATTTATTACTCCAATAGAAATTAAGGCTATTAAGAATGGTAGTGAGGATGATGCAGTATTGTACGAGTTTTTGAAGAAAAGTAGTCATAGCTTTGTTTGTTTGAGAATAAATCAAAGCTATCGAAAGCATCAAGAAAATTTAAGGAAAGATAAGGATTATAGTTAAATTTCCTTTGATTTACTGCTGAGAATCGAGCAATTTTTCTAAACTATTGATATTAGTATTCAGGTTGAATCTCCAGTTAACAATGACTAAAAAACGCGATCGCAAAATAATTGCTGCTCATCCTGAAGGTATTAAATTACTGATAGAAGCTAAAGCAGATAAACAAAACTACAATACTGGTAAACCTTGGAATTATACGGATATCAATACTAAAACAGGTATAAGCACTAAAACTATTAGTAAATTTTTTCAAGGAATAGCGATCGAGTTACAAAATGCTGTTGCGATCGCTAAAGCTTTAGATTTAAAAATTGAAGATATTGTCGATCGCGATGAGTATGAACGATTAACAACAGCAAAATCTAAGTCAATTTCTAAACATCAAATTGATTGGCGCAAAGTATGTTGCTTAATGCTAGAAAAACATCCTTGGCGACAACACGCTACAGAAGAAGACTTCGAGTTGGATATATACGTACCACTAGGCTTGATTAAACGAAAACAACAACAACGCCGTCCTGTAAATCTTGATTTACCAATGGAGGATGTATATAAGTTAGAGGCAAAAGAAGAAATTACTCGTCAATTTAAACATAATCAATTTCTCGAACATATTGGCTTAAGTGCCAAGCAAGCGGAAAGCACGAAAAGTATTGCCATTATTGGCGAACCTGGGGCGGGAAAAAGTACATTAATAGAGAAGATTGCCAAGGAAATAGACGAACAAAATCAAGGTTTACCGATTTGTATATCCTTGGCAAATTTAGAAGGACTAACTATTGAAGAATACTTAGAGCAAAAATGGCTTAAGAATGCACTAGTAACTATTAAAGAATTAGTACCACAGGCTGAATTATCAGTACGGAATGTACCAGAAGAATTAAAAGAAGCTTTAGCCGAAAAGTTTACCAATACTCAACAAGATGAAATTTGGCTGTTATTGGATGGTTTGGATGAGATGAAAGCGACATCTCCAGTAGAAGCATTAAAAACCATAGAAGCACAAATCAGTTCGAGTTATTTAGCAAAAGCGCGAGTAGTCTTATCCTGTCGTCTTAATGTTTGGGATGCAAATTTAACTAATCCATTCTCTAAATTTGATATTTATAGAACTTTAGAATTTGAAGATTCACAGCGAGATGAATTTATTCAACACTGGTTTAACCAATTAAACAAATCTCAATTAGGAACAGATTTAATCACCAAGCTGAAGAAAATAGGAAAAGAACGAATTCGCGAGTTAGTGAAAAATCCATTGCGGTTAGTGTTGTTATGTCGTATTTGGACATTAGATCGAGGACAATTACCAGAAACCAAAGCAGAGTTTTATCAACGCTATCTTCCCTATTTCTACAATTGGAAGAAAAACATTAGGGATTTAACCGAAGAAGATGAATTACAAGCCCAATTACATCAAGCTTTAGGTAAATTAGCTATTACAGGAATTGAAAGTGGTTATAGATATCGTTTCAAAAGAAGTGTCGCCCGTCAAGAAATGGGCAAGAATCTATTTAAATTAGCTTGTGATTTAGGTTGGCTCAATATTGTCGATCGAGATTTAGCTACTGATGAAGCAGTTTATGCTTTTTTTCATCCTACCTTTCAAGAATATTTTGCGGCTTGTACTATTAATGATTGGGATTTTTTTATACCCAGAAATCATCTCAATAAACCAGTACAAGAGAAAGAGTATCGAATTTTTGAATCCAAATGGAAAGAGGTTATTTTACTTTGGTTAGGAAGAGAAGACATAACACAAGAAGAAAAGGAAAAATTTATTAATGCTTTAGTTAATTTTAAGGATTGCTGTTATCGAGTCCAATCAAATACCCTAGCTCTAGGATTTTATCAATATCGAGCATATTTGCTTGCAGCAGAAGGAATTAAAGAGTTCAAGTTATGTCATAGAACCAATGAAATTGTCACACAAGTCGTAAAGTCAGTATTTGGGGAACTAATCTGGAATATACAAAATCTTGCTAAAATTGCACTGATAGAAATGAATCGAATAAAAGGAATAAAGGCTTTAGTTCAACTAATCATTTTGGTACAATTAATCAGTTTTTCTATCCATGAAGATATTCGTTGGATAGCAGTAAAGAGCTTGGAAAAAATTAATGTAGGAAACTCCACAACAAGCGCAGCTTTAGTGAAGTTAATTAGCTATTCTATAGATAAAAATAATTATTTGCTATTAGCAGATGATTTAGAAGAAATTGGTATAGAAAACCCCAAGGCTATAATTCTTGTTATTATTTTATTTAATTCTGCAAGAAATGAATCAACTTGTAATCAAGTAGTAGAAAGGTTAAAAAAACTCACTCTAGGAAATCCCGAAGTGAATGCGACTTTAATTAAAATAATTGATTCTGTGAAGAATGAATTGACTCCTATAAATGAAGTAGAAAATATTAAGAAAATATTGACAAAGCCTTTAATGCCAAGGGCGATAGAAAGATTAAAAAATTCTACAACAATAGAAGCCATAGAAATTCTTTCACATTGCGCTCGAAATCTATCTTATCCAGAGTTTTATTCAGCATGGCATTCTTGAATAATATCTTGCCTGTATGACCAAAAGATAAGTTTAATTTATTAGGCGATCTTCTCCACAGGCGATGCTACGCTACAATGACAAAATTCAAGTTTAAACAGTCGCCTAATAGAGTCGATTTAAGTATGCAACCTGCTTTACACCTAACGACCAAAGTTTTACCAGGAAAAAAGATTGAAATTGAAATTCCAGAAGGAGAAATCGGCGATACTGTCGATGTATTCCTTGTCTTGCCAGAAAACCAAAAGCAAAAAAGCGATCGGTATTAGAACTAATCGAAGAAAGCCGTAGTAGAAATGTTCTTAGAAGTGCTGAGGAGATCGATCGACAACTGCGAGAGGAATTTATCTAATTTATCTGTAATTATTTGAGCGCGAAGTCTTAGATTCTTAATAGAGAAAGGGGTCAAATTCTAATCTTGACGAGTAAGAATTTCGTATTCGAGTCTAACTTCAGCTAACCTTTTAGTTCGATCGCCCCTAATTCCAATCGTAAATTCACCTACCAAAGCATAGTAAGCCATCTGCGCCCTGACTATTGCTTCAGTAGGTGTAAAACCTATTTGTAAAAACAAATCTCGCGTATACTCCAAACGTTTTTTATCGATTCGATCGAGTATATTTGCTACTTTACTATCCTTAGTCGCCCAAGCACGAATTGCATTCTCAACTTTACCGTCATCTTCACTCGCTATTTCAAACAAATTCAATAGTTTTTTCTTCGCGTCGCCGCCTAACTCTTCAACGCGATCGATGATGCCATTTGTTTCTACTCTTACCCATTCCTGCAAAATCGCATCTAATAATTTTTCGCGATTTTTAAAATGCCAGTAAAAACTTCCTTTAGTGACATTTAAAAGTTTGGCAAGGGGTTCGACTTTAATTGCTTCAACTCCCCGATCGGCTAAAACTTCCAGTCCACATTCAATCCAGTCTTGTTTGCCTAGTTTTAAATTATCTTTTTTTACCATACGGTTGCGTATTTACAAGAGCGATCGTAAGCATTATCCTATAACCATACTCTAGCGTATAGGGAAAAGAGAGATGAATGTATTTAAAAATGCGATCGTATTATTAACAGTTTTTGCTATTTTAATTCTCAATTTTGTCTCACCAGCGAAATTTGGTGGGTTACGACGGATAGAAAACGACCGGGTTAACACTTTCAATTAATTCCCGTCTAACCCACCCTACGCTACTTGCTTTATATCAGTTTGAGACAATAATCCAAAAAACAAATTAACTACGAAAGAGAAAGTTAAAAATGATTCGAATAAGTGGATATTTGTTTATTGCTGTGAGTTTTATTCATTTTTTAGCAGGCATTTGGCTTTACGGTCAACCTCTAGCAGATATAATTCATGATGGCTGGTTTAATGCCGTTGCCCCCAATCCATTTGCGCCTTATTGGGATCGAGAAGATGCTTTTTGGTTTATGTTTCTCACACCAATTATTTTTGCACTAGGGCAGCTTTGTTTGTGGGCAGATAAACAAAAAATAAATTTACCTAAATCTATTGCTTGGAATCTTTTGATAACTTGTTCGATCGGATTGTCTCTCGAACCTGTTTCAGGAATTTGGCTTGCTTTGCCACCAATTTTACTGTTGTTAAAGTAGATCCAACGAGACTCGATTCGAAAGCAATTTTTATTTAAATACTTAAAATGAATCAAAATATCGTGCGACTGGAACGATCGCAATTCAAACAAGCGATCGAAATATTAGGAGATGCATTCGATCGCGATCCTATTTTTGGTTACTTTGCCTCACAAAAAGCGCAGTCAAGGTTAAATGCGATCGAATGGTTTAGCAAAATTTTTCTGCAATACAGTCACGTCTATAATCATGTCTACACCACTACAGATTTAAAAGGTATTGCTGTTTGGATTCCTCCAAAACAATATCCCCTCAACGATCTTCGATTGCTTGGATTGGGTGGTTACGCTTTGCCTTTTAAAATGCGTTTGAGTAGATTGAGGGAATTTATCTCGCTATTCCTTCGACTTGAAGAACAACACAAACAAGATCTTCCCCAACCTCATTGGTATCTAATGATGTTGGGTGTAAAAGCGGATTGTCAGAGTCAAGGAATTGGTAGCAAACTACTTCAACCGATTCTTCAAACAGCAGATAAAGAAGGATTACCTTGCTATTTGGAAACTTCTACCGATCGCGCAGTTCGTTTCTATCAAAAAAACGGATTTGAAATTACTAATACATTTAAATTAAGCCAAAACAATCTTCAACTTTGGACGATGAAACGCAATTCTAAATGATTTAGTCCTTAAAAGTAAAGGAGAATTTATATGCTTTATGTCATTGGATTTATAACTACAACGATATTTTTTTCTCTTTCGTTGCTACATGTATACTGGGCATTTGGTGGTAACTGGGGAATAGCCGCAGCAATTCCTACTAATAATGGTCAACTACTTTTTGAAAATGGACTTTGGGATACTTTAGCTGTTGCGATCGCATTGTCGATTGCAGCATTTATTTGTTTGGGAAATTTAAATTATCGACTACCTTTTATACCCTTGTGGATCGATCGTATTGGAATTTTTCTAATTGCTTCGGTATTTTTATTAAGGGCGATCGGAGAATTTCATTATGTCGGATTTTTCAAACAAGTTAATGATAGTTTATTTGCTTATTGGGATACTGTTTTATACGTACCGCTTTGTTTGGGATTGGCGATTTGCTGTACTTTTTTAGGGATTAAAACTGTTCGATCTTAAATAAATGAAAATTTTTCTAGAAACAGAACGATTAATTTTGCGTCAATTTACAGAAAATGACGTAGAAAATTTATCAGAAATTTGGGTTTAAAACCCCGTCCTGAAGGACGGCTTTTCTTGATTTTCAAGGTATTTTTTTAGTAGTTCAATAGGCGCACCACCTATAGAAGACACAAAATAGCTAGGACTCCACAAAGCTTCTTTTTCGTAAGGTTTTTGAAATCCTTCTTTCCCATATAGTCTACTAGAAACTCCCTTTAAAGCGTTAACTATTGTAGATATAGAAAGCTTAGGCGGATATTCCATTAAACAGTGTATATGGTCTGACTCTCCGTTAAATTCTAGAATTTGAAAATCCATTTTCCTCGCTACTTCTTTAAAAGATAGTTCTATTAATTCTATGCTTTCCAAAGTCAGTACTTTTCTTCTGTATTTAGTAACGCAGACCAGATGAGCTTTTAGACTTGAAACACTGTGTCTGCCTCTCCTTAAATTACTATTTACCACATCAGACCAAATCAGCCACCATATAAATGGTAGCAGTTAAATAGGTCGAAATGCTAGTTTTTGAGTTTAAAATAAAAGCAAAAGAAAATCAGATAGAGTGCATAGAGGATGCAATACGTATAGGTCAATTCATCCGCAACAAGTGTCTCAGATACTGGATGGATGCATCTAAAGAAGAAAAAGTTAATGGTTTTTCTCTTAATAAATACACCAAAGTGTTAGCTGATGACCCCGAATTTTCTTTTGCTTCTAAACTTAACTCGATGGCTAGACAAGCCTCTGCTGAACGTGCTTGGTTTGCTGTTTCTAGATTCTACGATAATTGTAAGAAACTCGTTTCTGGTAAGAAAGGATTCCCTCGCTTTAAGAAATTTTCTAGAAGTGTGGAGTATAAAACGTCAGGATGGAAACTTTCTGAAAATAGAAAATACTTAACAATAACTGATAAAACAGGGATTGGAAAACTTAAACTTGTTGGAACTATAGACTTCTACTTCTACCAAGTTACTCAGATTAAGAGGGTTAGGCTACTTAAGAAAGCTGATGGTTACTATGCTCAATTTTGTGTAGACCAAGACAGACTAGAAAAAGCAGAACAAACTAATAATATCATAGGTTTAGATGTCGGTTTAGAATCTTTCTATACAGACTCAAACGGGGAGAAAGTAGAAAATCCTAGATATTTAAGAAAGTCTGAGAAGAAGCTTAAAAAACTACAACGTAGGCTTTCTAAAACTGAACTCGGTTCAAACAATAGAAGAAAAGCTCAAAACAAACTAGCTCGAAAACATTTAAAAGTAAGTCGCCAGCGTAAAGATTTTGCTGTAAAGTTAGCAAGATGCGTAATGATATCTAACGACATCGTAGCGATTGAAAATCTAAATGTTAAAGGACTAGTTAGAACAAGAATGGCTAAATCAATTAATGATGCTAGCTGGTCATTGTTCCGTCAATGGCTTGAGTATTTCTCTAAATTGTTTGATAAAAAGTTAATAGCCGTCAGTCCTAACTATACCAGTCAAGATTGTAGCTCTTGTGGCAATAGAGTTAAAAAATCTCTTAGTACCAGAACACATATTTGTAGTTGTGGTGCTGAACTTTGTAGAGATTGGAACGCTGCTATTAATATCTTAAATAAAGCTTTAAATAGCGTAGGGCATACGCAAATTGCGGATGCGCTGAATTTGGAGGTTCCCTGCGAATGCCAAGCGCACCAAGCAAACGCTTCTGGACAGATTAATCTCTGCTCGGTAGGTGAAAACTTAACGAGTAAGTTAGCTGGTTGAAAGAAGAATCCCCACGCTCATCTGAGCTGGGGAGTGTCAAATAACTTAAATAGCGACCCAGAAGTTATTCGTCATACTCTAGAATCACCAATCGATCGCAACTCGATTCAAAAGCAGATTTTACCAAAATTTTTTTCTTATTACGAAGAATATGTTGGTTATGGAGTTTGGGCTGTACTGGAGAGAGCGACGCGATCGTTTATTGGTTGGTTTTCGTTTAGACCTTTTAAATATGCGAGCTATTTCGATCCTAATCTAGCCAATCCCGATGATATCGAGTTGGGATATCGATTGCTAAAAATAGCTTGGGGTAAAGGATATGCTACCGAAGGAGCAAAAGCTTTAATGGATAGAGGCTTCTGTGAGTTAAGAATGCAAAGAGTTATAGCTGCGGCTTCAACTGCAAACGTGGCTTCAATTCGAGTAATGGAAAAAATTGGTTTGCAGTTTCAAATGAAATTTTTTTACGAACAATCGGGTCAAGAAGTCGTAATTTATGCTCTCGATCGCGATTAGATATCAATTTACTTTGGGTTTAGATTGAAGTTGACCTCCTCACCGCCTCTTCAGAGCGGTGATTCCTGAATCTCACGATTCAAGTTTCTGTTTCAACCGCACATGCCTAGACACAACTTTACAGCTATGCCCCCGACAGAGGTACGTCCGCAGACATTTGCTGTATTGCAACAGCCCGATCCCCCTAGCCCATGGGTACGGAGTCAAACAAGACGCGCGTACTTGTTGCTTGGACATTTTACCTAGTCTAGCTTTTCAGACTAGAACCCTATATATCCAGTTTTCAAGGTGCATTGTACCTACTGCTTGGTTTTCGCTGTCTTGAGTGCGTCTTACATTCGGAGGTAACGGACGTATTACGCACTCGCTTTTTGGTACAGACTTATTGTCTCACAGCTCAAAACAATTCCCTGTAAAGATCTGGTTTCCAAAATGTAAAGCAGATCCGCTTTTATGACGGGGTTTCAGACCCAATTTTTCCGATGAGAATAAGCTAGTTTATCAACTCATTCTCAGATTGTGTAATGCCGAGTAATCTTTTACCAAGGCTTCCGCCGAGGAGAAGGCGTGACGTGCAGGAGGCATTCTCGCAGAGGGTTAATTGTTCTTCTTCACGAGCGCTCCGATCTGGGGTCTAATGCCCCCTGCAAGCGAAGCAAGAGGGGTCTTCGAGCGCGTGGCGAGTCTGAATCTCCCACGCGCTCGATCCTTCT
>JBOFLQ010000091.1:0-6789 GCA_051657945.1 Xenococcaceae cyanobacterium
GTATTCCTCCCGAAATTCAAGAGAAAATTTTTCAACCCTTTTTTACTACCAAACCAGCAGGTGAAGGTAGTGGACTCGGTTTGGATATCGTTCGCAAAATTGTTGAGAAACATCAAGGCAAAATCGAACTTGAAAGCCAGCCTGGTTTGACTAAGTTTAGTGTTTGGTTGCCGATTAATTAAGGTGTAGTTCATGGTTCATAGTTCATAGTTCATTTTTAGTGGGAGATCGAGCATTAGGAGTAGGAATAGTGTTTTGTGTCTAACAAATAAAGTTATTTTTATGCTTAATTTGGGAACAATGAGTCTAATAATTTTAAATCGATCGCCATTGCCCAATGAACTATGAACCATGAACTATGAACTATGAACAAACACACAATTTTATGCGTAGATGACGAACGAATCGTTTTGCTGAGTTTGCGCGATCAAATGAAAAAGCATTTTGGCAATCTTTATAGCTATGAATTTGCCGAAAGTGTTGAAGAAGCCTGGGAAATCATTGAAGAGTTACACCAAGATGAAGCTAAAATTATTGTCATCGTTTCTGACTGGTTAATGCCTGGTGTCAAAGGCGATGAGTTTTTAATTGAAGTATACCAACGCTTTCCTGACATTGTAACTATTATGTTAACAGGACAAGCCGACGAAAACGCCATCGAGCGAGCGCGTCAACATGCCAACCTAAACTCTTACATACCAAAGCCTTGGAATGAGACAACACTAATTGATGCGATCGAGTCTGGTTTAGGAAATAGTGATGCATAAAGGAACGATTGTCTGTATAGATGATGAGCGCTTAGTGTTAATTAGCCTTCGCGATCAACTCAATCGCCTTTTGGGTGGCGATTACGAAATCGAATTAGCTGAAGGTTGCGAAGACGCTTTGGCATTGTTTGACGAACTCGCACAAGCAAGAATTGAAATACCTTTGGTTATTTGCGATCAATTGATGCCAGGAATGACTGGAGAAGAGTTACTCATTGACATTCATACTCGTCATCCACAGACTCGTAAAATTCTTTTAACAGGACAAGCAAGTTTCGATGCGTTAATTGGCGCAATCAACCGCGCCAATCTCTATCGCTACATTGCTAAACCGTGGGATGAAACTGACCTTGGTTTAACAGTTAAAGAAGCGATTCACAGCTATTTTCAGACGCAACAATTACTCGAACAAAACTCCATACTACAAAAAATTAATCAAGAATTAAAAAGCGAAATTCAACGACGCGAGCGCATGGAGCAACAGTTAATTCATGAAGCTTTACATGATGCTTTGACTGGTTTGCCCAATCGTACCTTATTTATGGAGCGACTCGAAAAAGCTTTGCAAATGAGTAAACGCTACGAAGATTACTTATTTGCAATTTTATTTATCGACCTCGATCGCTTTAAAGTTATTAATGATAGTCTCGGTCATCATATTGGCGATCGATTGTTGATCGAATTTGCTAGCAGGTTAAAAGCCATAACTCGCGCTACCGATACTAGCGCTCGTTTGAGTGGTGATGAGTTTGTAATTTTACTCGAACCTATTTCTGCTCTTGACGACGCTATTCGCACCGCACAGAGAATCGCTAGAGAGTTAAACATACCTTTGCATATTAATGGTCGGGAAGTTTCTACCAACGCTAGTATTGGCATAGCAATGAATTCGAGCGAATATAACAAAGGTGCGGAACTTTTGCGGGATGCCGATATTGCCATGTATCGCGCCAAAGAAAAAGGCAAGGGGCGTTATGAAGTTTTCAATCGAGTTATGTATGCAAGGGCGATCGAACGTCTTCATTTAGAAAACGATTTGCGTCAAGCACTCGATCGCCAAGAATTACTGGTTTACTATCAACCAATTGTCTCGGCAGCGACGGGAAAGCTGAAAGGTTTTGAAGCTTTGCTACGCTGGAAGCATCCCGTCAGAGGTTTTGTTTCTCCTGCTGAATTTATTCCGATCGCAGAAGAAACTGGCGCGATCGTTCCTATTGGGGAATGGTTATTGCGATCGGTTTGCCAGCAAATCGATCTATGGCAAACTCAACTGTCAATGAATTCACCTTTACAAGTCAGTGTTAATTTGTCAGCCAGACAGCTTAAAGAATCCCAACTATCCACTACCATAGACGAAATTTTAGCCCAATTTAATTTAAAAGGAGAAAATTTACAATTAGAGCTGACGGAAAGTATGCTTATGGAGGATATTGAGGAAATTATTGTCATTCTCTGGAAACTTCGACAAAAAGGTATTCAATTGAGTATCGATGATTTTGGCACTGGTTATTCTTCTTTAAGTTATTTACATCGTTTACCCGCTAATTATCTCAAAATCGATCGCTCTTTTGTTACGGATATTTGCAGCAATAGTGACAGCCAAAAAATTACCGAAGTAATTATTACTTTAGCCAATAGTTTAAACATGAAAACGATCGCCGAAGGTGTTGAAACTCAACAACAACTTGAGTGTTTGCGCTTTCTCAACTGCGACTTCATTCAAGGCTATCTCTTCTCCCCTCCCGTCCCTCCCTCCGAAGCGATTCAAGTTTGTACTAAGATTAATTGTCTTTGATTGTGATATACAACTATCAGTACCGAGCATATCCAACTACAGAGCAGAAGCTAGTCTTAAATCAGTGGCTTCGGATTTGCCGTTATTGGTACAATACTCAACTAAAAGAAAGATTTAATTGGTGGGAACAAAATAGAAGTTATGTAAATAGTTGTTTTTTAACTTGTTATCTTCCTGAACTAAAAGATAAACCTAATTTTTACTCTCAAAAGAAACAATTACTTATTATTAAAAACGATCTAATATTGGTAGATTGGAGTAAAGAATTATTGGATTTTTCTTCAGTTCCATCTCAAACATTACAAAAAGTTTGTAAAAGAGCTGAACTAGCTTTTGATAGATATGTCAGTGGGGATACCAAAGGCAAACGTAGTGGAAAACCAAGATTTAAAAACACCGCACAATTCCGAGCTATGGTGTTTGAAGGTGCAAAATTACATTCTGATTCTATAAATAAAGAATATTTATATGTCTCTTTACCTAAATTAAAATTAATTAAAATACGCCACCATAGATCTTTGCCAAATGGATTTGTTCTTAAGCAAGTACAACTGATAAAAAAAGCAGATGGTTGGTATATAAATTTAAAACTTGAAGATAATTCTATTCCTGAAGTGAAACCAGATATTATTCCTACTTGGAATAATTCAATAGGAATGGATGCTGTTTTATATGAAAATGATTATCTAGCAACTTCTGAAGGAACAAAACTACCGAGTCGATCGGCATTTCGCGAATCACAAAATCAACTAGCAAAAATATCAAAGCGTAAATCAACTAAGAAAAAAGGTAGTAAAATTAGACGTAAACTAGCCAAGAAAGAGTCTAAAATACATCAACATATAGCTAGAGCTAGGAAAGACCATGCTTATAAAACAGCAGAAAAACTTTTAAAAGCAGGTAAAAAAGTTTTCTTTCATGAAAAACTTAATTTAAACAATATTAAGAGAGTGGGGCTGGACTTGTTCCCCACTATAAAACGCCGTAAGAAGAATCTTGTAGTAACTGAATCTACTACGGCGCGCCAAGGCTTTTCTGAGGTAACCGAGGCGGGAAAATCTGAGGTTTCCGTACTATTTGCTTACCCGCCGTTCAGATTTGACGCGCCTTACTAATAGTACCACTAAGGAAGCTCTGGCTACTTTTTGTTCCCAGAAGCCCGCGCTAATTCCGTAGGATGATCGTCGGGAGAAGTCACGCGATGCTAAATTCCATACCCGACAGACTGTTATTAGTTTTAATCACTCGTTCTAATTTAAAGCCACTGTTTTCAAACAATTCTTGAAACTGTTTTTTAGTACGCCAGCCACCCCCAGGAGTAGACACATTAATCTGTACGGCAAAAATACCAGGCATAATGCCATCGGCTTCTGTTTTGGGTTCTTCGAGATCGGGAACAAAAGATTGTAGTAAAATTAATCTGCCATCATCTGGAAGTGCCTGTTTGCAGTTTGCCAAGATTTTCATCGCGTCTCGATCGCTCCAAGCCGAGATAAAATGTTTCATGACGATCGCATTTGCACCTTTTGGTATTTCTTGAAAAACATCTCCTGTTTTAATGGCGATCGCATCTGGAGCGATTCCTTGGCTACTGATATATTTTTTAGCAGTTTCGGCGACATAAGGCACGTCAAACAAAATACCCTTGCAGCCATAACGTTTAACAATGTTGGCAATCAAACCACCTTGTCCGCCGCCCACATCCATAACCGTCTCAAACTGACTGAAATCATAAGCATCTAGCAAGCCATCAACCTGAGAATTAGTCAGGAAACTCATCGCTTTAATAAATGTGTCTCCACTCCAGTCATTATCCTGACAGTATTGATAAACACCCTTATCGTTAGCCAACTCAAAAGGAACTTCTCCTTTAGCCAATCCTTCTGGTAGAATCTTCCAAGCATCCCATTGTGCCGGTTCGATCAGGTGCATGACTAAATGTCCTGCCGAAGGTTCTTTATTAGTAACTAATAAAGCGGATGTTTCAGTAGGTACAAAGATTCTTCCTGGTTTTTCTTCGAGTACTTCTACATGAGCTAAAGCACGGAGAATAAAGTAAAGTCGTTCGGGATCGGTATTGGTTTTACTTGCCAAACTTTCTACTGTTTGTTCTCCTAGATCGTTTAATAAATCGAAGATACCCAAGCGAGTCGCTACATAAAGACATTGACTTTTAACAAAGGTCAACATCAGATCGAAAACTTTTTGCTTGTCTGCTGTATTGGGATTCGCGCGGGTTGATACCATTGTTTATTGTCAAATTGAGTGAATTTGCAAATTATAAAGGATTAAAAATGGTAAAAGCTCATTCGATCGGTCTATAGCGCCAGTTATCTTTATTGCCTTATAATACTAGGCACTTCATATTTTTGTTCGGCAAGACTCATTTTTCTGCATCGCTTCACCCACAGTAACGTTCAATTGTTCGCCCAATAGCAGGATTAAAGAACTAAGATACAACCACAGCATGACAATAATAATTGTTCCCAATACTCCATAAATTTTGTTGTATTGGCTGAAATGAGAGACGTAAAAGCGAAATGCAAAAGAAACAAATGCCCAAGAAATAGCAGCTAAAATTGCTCCTGGAAAAATTGGCGTACCCTTTTGCCACCGACTAATACCGAAGCGATATACCAAAGCACAATTGACGGCAATAATTGCTAAAGCAACCGACCAACTTAATACTCGCCAAATAATTAATAATAATGATTCGACAGTGCGATCTATTTCTGGTGTAACAATTAAGTTGCGAATAAATAATAAAAAAGCATGAATAATAGAAAAACTAACAATACTAGCTATAAATACTAAAGCGATCGCTCGGATTTTTCTGTTAGTAATTTTGGGTTTTGTCGGTAAATGAAAGATTTGATAGCTTGAAAATAATGCAGTTGTTGCGATCGCTAAAACAATAACGCCCGTTAAAAACTGCCAAGTAATTAGTAATAATTCGCCCCAGTTTTGTTCGAAAGCAATTTTGATAATAAAATCGCCAATTAAAATTAAAAAAGATGCAATTATTAAAGAAGTAATTGTCCCAAATGTCAAAAAAATAGCGATTAATCTTGCTTTCCAAAAAGGTCTTCGCCATTTTCTGGGAACTTGATGCATTCGATCGATCGCTTCCATTGCTGCATTTAATACTCCAGAAAAAATCCAAATTGCAGCAATGAAGCTAATCGAAATCAAACGACTATTCTGTTTTAATTGAATGTCGCGCACACAAAGTAATAATAGCGACCAAACTTGTTCTGGTACGATATCTTTGAGTCTAATGGCTAAATTTTGAAGACTGGAAGTAACCGAACCTTCAAACATACCAATAATCGTCAGTATCGCCAAAATAGCAGGAAACAAAGCCAACATCGCATTATAAGCCATTTCGGCAGATAAATTGGTCAGCCGTCTTTGCATCGCGCGCGAAAATGTCGTGTTAATTGTCTTCCAATTAAGATATTGAAAGAATCGAACAAAGGGAGTATTTACCATTACGATCGCGCTCGTGATTTCGATTGCAATTTTTTGGACGAGTACTTGTTAATTTTGTTCTCAGATCTAAAAATAAAAAAATGGCTGTTAACCTTCTGCCTTCTTTACCTGTTTCGGTGCATCTATTTCTTGAAAAAGTTCGATCGCTTTTTGAAAATAAATTTTATTGTCACTACGATCGCCTATTTTTTGATAAGTTAATCCCATTTGAAAATAAGCTTCAGCTAGATCGCATTTAGCACCAATTGTTTCGAGGATTTCGATCGCTTCATGATGAAAGTTTATAGCTAAATCATATTTCGCTCGCTCTCGATAAACTGCTGCCAAACCACTTATAGCTTTAGCTTTAACTTGATTGTAATGACTTTCTTGAGAAAACAAAATTGCTTTTTCATACATTTCTCTAGCGCGATCGATCTGTTTTAAATTAAAGTAAATTTGACCGATAATTTGGATAAAATAAGCAAATCTTCCCGTATATTCATCCCCTTTGCCTTCTAAGATATGGCGATAAATTTCATCGGCAACTACACCAGCTTTTTCTGGAAAACCCAAATAAGAATTTACTAACGCCAAGCAAATTAACGCTTTTTGCGCCCAACGCCGATGTGCGGTACGATCGGCTAGAGAAATTACTCTCTCAAAGTAAGAAGCTGCTTTTTCTAATTCCCATAAGTCTATTTCGTACAATCCAATACTCAACAAAGAATCTACTTCAAGCATTCTAAAGTAATA
>JBOFLQ010000092.1:0-32210 GCA_051657945.1 Xenococcaceae cyanobacterium
TTGTCCTTTCTCGTTTATCATCATTCCACGAGCGGGGATTATTTCATCGGAAGAAACAGGTTTATTTTTTTCTACTTGCGATCGATCTGTTCGATCGGCATCTTTATCTGCTGTTGCTCCTGTTACTCTAACCCAGCTACCTCTGAGTGTTTTAGTAGGATCTTGAGGTAAGCCGCCACGTCCTGAAATAATAAAAGTATTGCTTCGAGCGACATTAGAATTATTAGAACAAGTTTGAGAGACTACTTGCTCTGGTTCGACAATATTTTGAGGTGAGTCAACTGTTTTTCTGGCGGGATCTAGTTGTTCGGTGTTAATGTTTACAGTACCGCTCAATTGTGGATTAGCAGAACTGGAGTTAATATCATTTCTGCCATTGTTAAGAATTCGAGCAAATTCTTCAGTAGAAAAACTAAATTGAATGCTTTCAGGGTCGAATCCGTAAACTCTGGTAGCATCGATCGCAATTTTACCACCTTGTCCGCTTTGAGAAGTAGCAATGATATCGTTATCTTGGTTAGGGAAAGCAACAACAAATCCGTCATCCGCATTAATGTTAATATTGCCTCCACTACCAGTACCAGTTGCTTGAGAAGATATCTGACTTTTATTTTCTAGAGAAACTCGATCTTTGATTTGGAAGTTAATATTACCGCCAGTATTCGATACTACTGATGAGTTAATAAAACTGCGATCGAGAGATAGGCGATCGCTAGTAATGTCAATATTACCGCCGTTGCCATTGCCAGCGTTACTAGCTTCTAAGACAGCATTATTGCTCAAAGAAATAGATTTAGCTTCAAGTTTAATATCACTACCATTGGCGATCGCGCCTGTCTCTACATTAGTAAAAATACCACTGTTAAGACCGTCAAAAGAAATCGAATCGGTAGCTTTAACTGAAACAATTCCCGATTCCCCTTTGGAATTAGCAAAAAATCCAGCTTGTATTTGAGCGTTATTAGTGAAGAAAACATTTTTAGCTGCGATCTCAATACTACCTACTTTACCCTCAGATGGCGTTCCATCGCTTCGTCCAATGTTACTGGTAATTTGGCTACGATTATTTGCAGAGAAAAGATCGCTAGCTTCGATCGCAATATTACCTGCATTACCTATACCCAAATTGCTAGTAGAAACAGAAGCATTGTTGTTTAGAGAAATTTGAGAGGATTTAATGTTTATATTACCTGCATTACCTATACCCAAATTGCTAGTAAAAACAGAAGCATTGTTGTTTAGAGAAATTTGAGAGGATTTAATGTTTATATTTCCTGCATTTCCAGTCCTAAAAGTACTAGCATCGATACGAGCGCCATTAGTAATAGATAAGTTTTTAGCAGTAATTTTGACGTTTCCTGAGTTGCCAACTCCTGAAAATGTTACAGAACTACCAATTCTACTGAACAAAGGATTATCAAAGTTTGCTTTTCCATCTAAAGAAACTATATCGCTAGCATTAATTGTTAAATCACCTGAATTGCCGAATCCAGCTACTAAACTTTGAATCGATCCTCCATTTGTAACACTGAGATTTTTAGTGTTGAGATTAATTGCTCCCGCGTTACCTTTACCTGAGGTACTAACAAAGCTAACAATGGCACTCGTAATTAATTCCGAATTTCCATCAACAGCAATAGTATCGCTTGCATCAACGTTAACATTACCTGAAGTTCCTTGTCCTGAATTAAAGCTGTTGATTCTACCTCCATTAGTCAGAGAAAAGTTTTTGGCGCTAATGTTGATATTTCCCGTACTACCAAATCCTGTATTTATGATTTGATTGGTTATTCCACTGCTGCGATCGAAGGAGATATTGTTGCTGGCGTTAATAGTTACATCTCCTGTCTTTCCTACTCCAGAGAGTGAAGAAAGTATTAATCCTCCATTAGTCAAAGAAAAATCGCTACTAGTAATTTTGACGTTGCCAGTATTGCCTACACCTTGGCTAGATACAGAATTAAAGATACCGCTTGCCAAACCAATTTGATTTGTGCCATCAAAAGTAACTTTTTCGGTTGCATCGATTGTAATATCGCCTGCTTGAGTTTCTGGGTTTCCCAAACCTGCTGCAATACCAGCAACCAAAACACTTCCTTGAATTAGTTCTAAATTTTTGCTATTAATCGCGATCGCGCCTTCTCCACCTGAGACAATATTGACAATAGAACCATTATTCAGGGAAACATTTCCTCTTTCTACATTTTCAGGAAAGCTCAAGCTACCATCGTTGTTAATATTAATTGTTCCTGCTGCGCTTAACCCACCTAATTCAATTCTTCCGGATGGTGCAAAGATTATTCCTCTCTCTAAATTAACGTCACCACCAATTAAAGAAATGTTTTCTCCAGTGTTAACTTAAAGTCCATTAAAGGAACGATTGACAATCGGTTGGGGATTATCTCTGAGATTTAGTCCGATCGGTGCGTTAATTGTCAGCAATGGTTTACCTTGAGTATTGAGTGCGCTAAATTCACCATCGGGAAAAACCAAACTATCGGCTGTACTTCCTAAAAACGAACCACCGATATTTAATCTGGCATTTGTACCAAAATAATACCTGCGGGATTGATTAAAAATAAATTGGCACTGCCATTCGCTTTAATTAATCCATCGATATTAGAAACATTACCGCCTGTAACTCGATTGATGATATTTTCTACGTCGGGAGAGTTGAGAAAATTTGCCGAACCAGCAGTAGGTACTGAAAAATCGCCAAAACTATGAAATAAATTTGCACCAGCACTATCTCCTCCACCAATATCAAAATTGTTTCCGTCAGGACTACTGATTTCTGTGGAGGTAGTACCATCGGGTGTAATTTGAGCTAAAACTGAAATTGGTGCAGTGAAAAGTAAGCTAAGACCAAGATAGGCACTTTTAAAAAAATACTTTAACGCTTTGTTCACGATCGCAACTCAGGAAATAAGACTATTGCCTGAATTATTTCATGTTTGTGTCGATCGCCCGATTTAATTCATTATTTATTCATAAAAGTAAATTTTTAACAAAGAAAAATCGTCATCAAATGTCGGTTTTGTATTAATAGTTTGAATTCGCTCGAATAGTGTTTCTAAACTATTTTTTTTCTGTAAATGATTTTCGTCGATCTCTTCAACAAAAGCATCAAATCCCCAAATTTCTCGATCTGTTTTCTGTATTTCAAAAACTCCATCGCTAAATACATATAAAGAGCTATTTGCTTGAATTTGACAAGTTTTTTGTTCGTATTTAGCTTCGGAAAACATGCCGATCGGAAAACTTTTGGTAAACAATTTTTGCATCGAAATATTTTGCCCGATTTCCGATCGCAAAATAGCCGGTGCATGTCCCGCACTAGCGTAAGTTAGTTGACGATCGCTTACTTTATAAACGCCATACCAAATCGTAAAAAACTTATCGCCATCATCGTTAATTTTAAAGACGCGATTTAATTCGCTTAAAACATTTTTTGGTTGGGTAGGATCTATAGTTGCAAAAGATTGCGAACGTAAAAAATTGAATACAGAAACAGATAACAACGCCGAACTTACTCCATGTCCTGCCACATCTAATAAGTAAACTACTAAATGTTCGCGATCGAGCCAATAATAATCAAAAATATCGCCGCCTAATTGTAATGAAGGGATATACTTTTGTTCGATCGCAATCGAACCTTTTAGGGGAGATGGTAACAGCGATCGTACATATTCGGCGGCGCGATCTATTTCCAAACGCAAGACTAAATGTTGTCGTTGTAATTCTTCTTCTGCTTGTTTGCGTTGGATAAATTGACCGATTTGCGCGCCGATCGTCTCCATTAAGCTAACTAAATCGCCATCGTACGGAGAATGTTCGCGACTGTAAAAAATTGTCACTCCTATTTTTTCTTTTTCCGTGGCGATCGGAAAACCAAATGCTGCTTGCAATCCAAATTTAGTCGTTAGTAAATTTTTAGGCAAAGCGCGATTGTTGTCTTTATTGCCAAACCAGATCGATTTACCACTCGTCCAAACACGACCGACTGTTAAAAGACGACCTGGTAAACCGAATCCTGTGAGATAATTAATCTGTTGGCTAATCTCTTTAAAATTAACAAATCTTTCCGAGTTGAGCCAAGATTCGAGACAGCGCAATTTATTTCCCGGTCGAACGACTTCCCAAAATTCGCCGATTTCCCAACCAATAATGCTACAAATTGCTTGAATAATTTTGGTTTTGGCGACGGCAAAATTTTCAGATTGGGCAAGAATTAAAGTTACTTCTCGTTCGAGTTTTTGATATTGTTCGATTCGCTTTGATTCGGTGATTTCGTTAATCGTTCCCGAAATAGTCAAACCCAATCCGCAATTATTTGCATCGATCTGTGCGTAAATTTCAATCCAACCAAAATCGCCGTTTTTGTTGAGATAGCGAATTTGATAGCGACAGTTATTCTCTGAATGTTGGTGTAGCAATTGCCATTTTTCTTCGTGAATATATCGATCGAGGGGATGAATAAATTGTCTAAAATTTTTGCCCAAACTTTCTTCTAGTGTATAACCAGTTATGTCTGTCCAAGCGGGGTTGAGAAAAGAAAATGTTCCCGCACTATTAGTTTGAAAAATTACTTCTTTGAGATTTTCGACAACGAAGCGATATTTTTCTTCACTTTCTTGCAGTGCTTTTTGAGTCGATTGTGCTTCGAGAATGCGAAACAAGCGCTTGCTTAACACCGAAGATTGAATCGGTTTGATTATATAATCGATCGCACCAGCAGCAAAGGCGCGATCGACTGTTTCTGAATCTTCTAATTCTGCCAAGATTAAAATGGGAGTAGAAGCAGTCTTTTGGATAATACTTGTAGATATTGGTTGGCGATCGAGTTTTTCTCTGTCTATGCTGCTTAATAACCGACAACAGGTAAACCCATCCATAACGGGCATAACGGCATCTACAAGCACCATATCTGGTTGATATTGACGATAAGCAGCCAGACATTCTTCTCCATTTTCCGCCTCTATTATTGCATAGCCATCGCCTTGTAAAAGCAATCGCAATGAAAGTCGAGTCGAGCGATCGTCGTCTGCAATTAAAATTAGCGGAATGTCTTTTTTGTGAACGCTGCTATTCATTTTTATAATTAATTTTAACTAAGGAGCTATACAAGCTTTGTTTTGAAAGTTTTGAAAAAAAACTTGCTAGCTGCTGAATAATGATTCGATCGCGCAGCCTGCACGGAGTCCAATCGCGATCGGGTTTTTTAATAAGTAAAAATACTAATAAATCAACTTTTGGTTAACTATTTATCGAATATAAAACTCTTTAATTCTTTAAAATCGATCGATTATTCTAAAGGTTTTAGTTGCTACGATTTTAAAATATTTTACTAACTGATATTTCCTTCCAATGATAGACTTTTTTTTTTCAAACATCTATAACTTTCGGTATTTATTAAAAATTGTACAAGCTAAAATAAATTTGTAAGTAGGATGGGCTTTGCCCATCTTAAGAGCGGCATTTAGATCGATAGACCACAACACAAATTGGTAGGGGAGGGCTGGATGCGGAGGAAACCTCCGCATAAAAAAGCCCGTGTTTGGCACTGCCAAACCCCCTAAAAGCTATTTATCGTCCTTACGGGACTAGGGGCTAGAGAAGAAGCTAGTCCCTAGCCTAAGCGCCCCTAGTCCCTAGCCCCTTTGAAGTAAAAAAAGCTCAAACTGGAGATAGTTGTTTGACCTTATCTTCTAGAGATTGCATCAACGAATCGAACGGCTGAACAAATTTGTCGATACCTTCTTCAAGAAGTTCTTTCATAACTTGTTCGAGATCGATATTAACATCGGGATCTTTGAGGCTTTCCATTAAATTATAAGCCTTCTCCATTTCTGATTCGATGCGATCGCCCGCAGGATGACAATGATCGGCACAAGCTTCGATCGTCGGTAATGGTAGAGTATTAACTGTATCTTTGCCAATTAACTCGTCTACATACATGACATCGCTGTATTCGGGATTTTTAGTACTGGTAGAAGCCCATAAAAGTCTTTGAACATTAGCACCTTTTTCTGCTAAAGCTTGCCATCTTTCGGAATTAAAAATTTCCTTGTAATGTTGATAGGCAATCTTAGCATTAGCGATCGCGACTTTGCCTTTAATTTGATTTAAACGAGCTTCTTCACTTTCGCTTTCAGTACCGATATGTTTGATGCGATCGTCGAGATATGCATCTATTTTCGCATCAATACGGCTGAGAAAGAAACTAGCAACCGAAGCCAATTTATCGATCGGTTCATTTTTTTCTACCCGTTGTTCTAAACCGCGAATATAAGCATAAGCTGCATCGACATAGCTATTAACAGAAAAAAGCAGAGTTATATTAACATTAATTCCTTCAGCAATAACTCTCTCTACAGCAGGAAAACCTTCAGGAGTGCCAGGAATTTTAATCATGACATTGGCGCGATCGATTTCGTGATAAAAACGCAACGCTTCATCGATCGTACCTTGAGTATCGCGAGATAAATGAGGTGAAACCTCAATACTTACATAACCATCCAAACCACCAGACTCTTCATAGATAGGTTGGAAAAGATCGCACGCATGACGAATATCATCAAAAATCAGAGATTCGTAGATATCTTGTACCGATTTTCCTGCTTTGATACCAGCTTCAATATCGGCATCATAAGTTTGGTTGTTAGCGATCGCCTGTTCGAAAATGGAAGGATTGGAAGTAAGCCCACGTATGCCGCGAGTCTCAATTTTATTTTTCATCTCACCCGACTCGATCGCCGTACGATTGAGATAATCCATCCAAATACTTTGACCGTAATTTCCGATTTCTAGAATGGGATTGTTTTGCATGATAATAGGGAGTAGGGATTAGGGATTAGGGAATAGGGAGTAGGGAGTAGGGATTGGGGGAAAAGTATTTTATTGCTTATTCTCTAGCCTCTAGCCCCTAGCCCCTAGCCCCTCTTTTACATTGCTGGTTCGGTATAACCTTGAATATTTTCTGGTTCGAATTGACGCAATATTGCCGTTGCTCTATTTGTTAATTCTTCAGTACCCTTGGCGACGATTAAATACTTTCCAGCATTAAGGCGGTTACGGTAAGCGATCGCGTCGCCGCTACCTTCTGTTAAACCAACTCCACCACCTACGAAGATTGCGCCTAACACACCAGCGATCGCACCAAAAATACCGCCAAGAACATGATTGCCGATCGCGCCTATTGCATGAATTATTTCAATTCCCGTTAACAAATTAAAAGCATAACCAGCCACAAAGCCAAAAGGAATCAACCAAGTGGATAATTTTTTTGCTCCTTTAGTAGCCTGTTCATTTGGCTCAATTAATCCAAATTCGTCTGCGCTTTGATATCCTTGTCCTAAAATAGCAACTTGTTCGATCGGTAAGTCTGCTTGTTTTAAAGCAGAATATGCAGCTTCTACTTGAGTTCGATCGCTTAAGACTGCGACTAAATAATTCATATACAAATATTTTTGCTATCTATATATCAAAGCTATTCAAATCAAAAAGTTTTTGCCTCTATCAAGGGAGAGTCAATTTTAAAAAAATTTTGTTTACTGAGATAGATTTTTTCGATCGAAATAATTACGATGAAACCAAAACCCCCGACAGAATCTTTTGTTAACTTAATACTGCCACTAGCATTGATTTTGGGGCTGGTGCTGCTTTTAAGCCTTGATGTCGAACAAACGGGTGGCGAAAAAGGATTGACTAGTCCGATCGAACCCTTCCTCAAACTATTGCTTGGCTATTTAACTGCTGGGGCGGAAATAGCTGCTGCGATAGTAATTGGAAGTGCTATTTTTCGGGGAATTGTTGATTATTTGCGTCTATTTGTCTCGCCATCGCGACAGCATTCCGACGCTACGGAAACGATTCGCTTGAAATTGGGCAGAGTACTGGCATTAGGTTTGGAATTTAGTGTTGCTAGCGATATTTTGCGTACTGCGGTAGCACCGACGCGCCAGGAGATTTTGAATTTGGGGGCGATCGTTCTGTTGCGAACTCTTCTTAATTATTTCTTGGAACGTGAAATTCAACAAGACGAACAAAATGAACCGCGTCAATAAAAATTCGATCGCCTAATCTTTTTCAAGATACATGTCAAAGAATTAATGGTTAGTAAAATATAAACAATTGCCAAAATTGCCCAACCGATACTATTAACAAAATGTTGAGTACTTAAACTAGCACTAGCATAATTTCCTGCCACAAAAGCAAATCCATAGGCAGCGAGCGCACCACAAGTTTTTACTGCAATCGCGATCGATCTATGTTTTGATTTTATACTTGCGATCGCTGATACTATGCTAACCGCTAGCGCAGATAAAATAGCTATTTGAAGATTTTTATTGCTAAGAAGTCCACCATAAAAAAAACCGAATAACATTCCGTTGGTAATAATAGAAACTATTTTAAGAATTTTTTCGATCGAATTATTTTTCTCGCTATAACTAATATACCCAGAAGAAAAACCAGCGCTCGCTAAACTCACATTCAAAGCTAAATTATAAAACCAAGCTGGATCGGTTACGGTTTTATCGATCGCGCCAAATATCATCGTACTAAACGCATAAAAAGCAGCTACAGCTACTATTAATGCTATTATGATTCTCACTTTTTAAATTAAATCCAAACAGAGAAAAAAATAAAATTTAAAAATAGATCTTGATTTATTTAAAAGTTTTTGATAAATTTGTATTCATAATGGGAATAGTGACCCTTGTTGATAAGTGCTAATACTCCCATTATGAAAGAATCATTTTTATAAAACCATAAAACGCTACCATTTGTCAAATTTATTTTTTCGATCGAAACATTTTTTAAAAAATCACTTTTTAATAGCCGCGATAACTGGGGTATTAATTTTACCAATCGTTTCAGTAGGTAGATTATATTTCGATCGTCCGCCACAAACGAATGCATTGCGATCGCTGTTTCAAGGAATCGACTATCAAAGAATAATTAAATCTATACCCCGTCCGATCGTCATACATATAGTGGCGATCGATCTACAAGCACCGGGAATAAAAGTTTTAGTTACCCCAGGAAAACAGACAGCAGACAACACCGAACTAAACGCAAGAACAACCTCAGCATTCGCACGCGAATTCAACTTACAATTAGCCGTCAATGGCGGTTTTTTCTCTCCCTTCAAAGAAAATACACCCTGGAATTATCAACCGCGATCGGGGGAAAGAGTAAATGTTTTAGGACAAGCAATTTCCGACGGATTGATTTATTCGCCAGCAGAAGAAAACAAAATATGGCCAGTTATCTGTTTTAGAGAAAATCGCACCGCACAAATTAATACTACAGGTAAATGCCCTCAAAGAACTTTGCAGGGCGTAGCAGGGAATCAAATGTTAATCGATCGAAGTAAAGTTACCAACGCCAATCCAGAAGATAGTAAAAAAGCTTATCCGCGCACTGCGGTTGGAATCGATCGAACTGGAAAAAAATTATGGTTAGTAGTCATTGATGGTAAACAACCAATGTACAGCGAAGGCGTTACTATTGGCGAACTAACTCAAATTTTTCAGGACTTAAACGTATATTCTGCCTTAAATTTAGACGGTGGTGGTTCGACAACATTAGTAACAGAGACTGCTTCAGAAATACAACCTTTAAACGCACCCATTCATACCAAAATTCCCATGCGCTCACGTCCGATCGCCAATCATATTGGTTTTTATGCGATCGAATAACTTACTTTTTAGTGCGATCGCGCAGAACTTTGCTTCCTATACTAGTATTCTCAATTTTAACTAAGGGAAGTTTTTTAATTCTTCTGAGTTTTTGCAAATAGCTAAAATTGAGAGTACATTCTGCTATTACCTTTGCTATTAATTGACAACAACTGTCTGGATATTTATCTATTTGTTCTTGGGCAAATCTAATTACAATCCATTTTTTAGTTAAAAAATATTCATGTTTTTGTTTTTCCTTGAATAAATCTATAGCAGATTCATCGCTCTGAATATAAATTCCCAATCCTGTTTGTCGATCGCACCAAGAATTGAAAGAGCGATCGCTTTAGTCATCGAACCACCAAAGTCGATTGCGATCGCTAGCTCGGTATTTTTTCACTTTTTTTCCATAAATGTTTGTTTGTCAATAAATAATTTTTGTTATCGATTGATTCAAGATTTATCTAATCAATAACTGAATTTTTTTTTTAGTCATCACACTAAAGTGTTACGTATGGGCAAAATAAAAAAAATCATCAATCTTAAATTGATATTTATTTCTTTTTAGTAAAGATCGATAAATGTCATGTCATTATTAGGACAAAATTAAGACAAAATTGGTTATTTGTAGAAAAGGTATTTGAATTTGTCAGTCAAACTTAATTTTTTTAAAATATTGAATACTGCTTTTGCTTCTGGTACAGCTATCGATCGCCAAATGTATGGAGCGATCGAACAAATACAGCAACTCCTTACCACTATTAGCAAACAACTACAGGGAAACTAAAATTGATTGGAAAAATTAGTACATCGCAAAGTTTTGATGGCTTATTTAGATACCTTTTGAAGCCCGAAAAGCAAGCTTACATTGTTGGTGGTAATGTTAGAAATACTAATGCTTCCGACTTGAGCCAAGAATTTGAAATGTAAAATTGAATGAATCCTAAGTTCGATAAATTTCTTGAATTCATTGAAATAGCCTTACACTTGACTTTGACTCGATTCCCAAGCTTGAAGAAGCCGTTCTCGAAAATTTCACTGACTGGCAAATTAGTTTATGGAAAAGCAACAAAGGTCGATTTGAAAGCCTCGTCTTTTTAGCTCTTCTGACTCTTCTACTATCTAAATACAAATTGATAATAAGTTTTGTACCATTGCACAAAACTTTCAATTCCTTCTTCGATAGAGGTAGTTGGTTTAAAACCAACATCTTTCATTAATTCATCGACATCTGCAAAGGTGGCAGGAACATCTCCTGGTTGCATGGGCAAGAAATTTTCGATCGCAGATTTGCCCATTACTCGCTCGATTGTTTTGATAAAATCTCCCAAAGCTACGGGATTATTATTACCAATATTGTAAATTTTGTAGGGAGTTTGACCGATTGAAGGTTTGTCAGTTACTCGCACGACTCCTTCGATGACATCATCAATATAGGTAAAATCGCGTTCCATTTTGCCATAGTTATAAACATCGATCGGTCGATCTTCGGCGATCGCGCGGACAAATTTAAAATATGCCATGTCAGGTCGTCCCCAAGGGCCGTAAACTGTAAAGAAGCGCAGACCAGTAATGGGTAAATTGTATAAATGGCTGTAGGAATGAGCCATTAATTCGTTGGCTTTTTTGGTAGCTGCATAAAGAGAAATAGGACGATCGACATTATCTTCTACAGCAAAGGGAACTTTGGTATTAGCACCATAAACAGAACTAGAAGAAGCAAAAACTAAGTGTTCGATTTGGGAATGACGACACCCTTCTAAAAGATTGGCAAATCCTACTAAATTACTATCAATATAAGCAAAAGGATTATCTAGAGAGTAGCGTACCCCTGCTTGTGCTGCTAAATGAACGACGCGATCGAACTTGTTATCTTTAAATAATTGCAGCATTCCCGCGCGATCGCTCAAATCTAAATACTGAAAAGTAAATCTTGACTGAGGTGTAAGCTGTGACAAACGAGCTTTTTTAAGAGATACGTCATAATAATCGTTGAGATTATCGATGCCATAAACTTGTTGTCCTTCAGCTAAAAATCTTTGTGCTAAATGATAGCCAATAAAGCCAGCTACGCCAGTAATTAGTATGTTCATAATTTAGGTGGGGAAAATAAATTTTTTGGTGGAGATAGGGAATAGGGAACAGGGATTAGGGATTAGGGATTAGGGATTAGGGATTAGGAAGTAAAGATAACTTTTATAATTAATTACTAAATACTTAATTCTCCTTATCTGTATTTATCCGTGTCGATCGGTGTTTGTCTGTGAACTATTTTCAAGAACAGAAGTAATATCGGCAAAATTCAGTGTTTGTAAAATAGGATGGTTTGTAGAAAGCGGATAGTGAAGAACAGAGATCGTTCCACTTTTGAGATTTAAACTAGAAGAATGAGAAGTTATTCCCAAAATTTCAACTAAAGAAGATTGAATAGTATTTCGATCGGCGATCGCTAAACCAGTAATCAAAGTGGAAGATTGAGAAGATGGAAATTTAAGTGTTTGATGCCACAACTGCAAGAAATCTTGTTGCGATGCTTGTAAATAAACTATTGATGAATTTCGATCGCTAAGAAGCAATTCAGCCATTGTTTGATGGTTACTGCAATTACTGGTAAGACAAAAATCGATCGGAATTTGTTTTAGCGATCTTCCCAATAATTGAATGCTTTCATTTTCAATATCTTCAGCAGGAACTAGTAGCAATCGCCTACCTAACTTTCCTTCTTTGAGTTTGGGTAAAACTTCACCCAAGTGAGTAGTTAAATTCAAGGTTTCTAGTCTTGCCATTCGCGGTTGTATTGAATCAAATTCTAAAATACTGATACCGCAATTAGACTGTTGTAAATAATGAAAGCGATCGCTTTCTATACCTAGTGCAGTATTAATTAAAGCGCGAATCGTTCCGCCATGACTGACAATAAGAATGGTTTCGCCAGTGTGACGGGATAATATTTCTTGCCAAAATTCTTCGGCGTATTGATGGAGATTTAAAACGGGATATTGAATTTGACTGAGTGTTTCTAATTCTTTGGTCAGAGTAGCAAGATTAATTTCTTTGGATGTAAAAATCTCTTCTACTTCTCTAACAGCCATTGAAAATTGATGGGGTGTTTCTCTCCAAATTCGATAATCTTCGGCTAAATTTTCCCTAACGTGTTGAAAAGATAACCCTTGCCATCCTGGTAAATCTACTTCTTTAAGATGGGGATGAGTTTGTATTTCCAGATGACGAATACCATCGTTAACCGTATCGATCGCCGTTAAAATTTCTTCAGCCGTTTCTTGAGTACGACGTAGAGGGCTAGAATAAACAGCATCGATCGATAATTTACTCAAAGCGAGTCCAGTTTGATAGGCTTGCAATCTACCTTTTTCTGTCAGTACCGAATCGTCACAACAACCTTGATATAATTTTCGATCGTTGTAAGTACTCTGTCCGTGACGGACTAAAATGATTTTGGTTGGTTTATTGTTCATTGTTTAAAAAAGGGAATAGAGAGATATTCTGTAGAGACGCGACCGGTCGCGTCTCTACATCTGGTTTAATTAATTGCCGATTCGATCGCATACATAGCCGCATAACGACTACCCAAACGCATCAACTCTTGGTGAGTACCTCGTTCTAAAAGTTGTCCGTTCTCCAAGTAAAGAATTAAATCTGCTTGTTCGATCGCTCTAAGATTGTGAGAAATTAAAAAGGTAGTGCGTCCTTGTGTCAATCTTTCTAGTGCCTCGCCAACAGCTTGTTCGTTTTCATTATCCAAGCCAGTAGTTGGTTCGTCGAGAATGACGATCGGGGAACGACGGACGGCAGCGCGGGCAATCGCGATTCTCTGTCTCTGTCCGCCTGAAAGGGTAGAACCTCTTTCGCCGAGAATGGTATCGTAAGCTTGAGGTAGTGACATGATAAAGTTATGGGCGTTAGCCAAACGGGAAGCTTTTTCTATTTCTGCGTCGGTTACTCCCAAACATCCGTAAGCGATATTTTCGCGAATGCTGACGGCAAACAAACCGCTATCTTGAGGAACGATACTAATTTGTTGGCGCAGAGAATCTAACGTATAATCTTTAATGTCGCGATCGTCAAAGAGAATGTTTCCCGTGGTAGGTTCGTAAAGACGCAACAGCAAACTTACCAAACTGGATTTTCCACTCCCAGAAGGGCCGACTAAAGCTACTCTTTGACCTGGTTCGACGGTAAAACTGAGATTTTTGAGAATAGTTCGATCGAATTCGTAGGCAAAATTGACGCGATCGAATTCTACTTTTCCTCGAAAAGCTGGCGCGACGATCGCATTTCTAGAATCGCGAATTTCAGGTTTGGTATCCAAAAGTTCGATAATTCTTTCGCTAGAAGCAGCAGCTTTAGCAATTTGTCCCGTATATTTCGCCAGTTGACGAGTTGGTTTAAATGCCGTTTTGAGATATGTCGCAAAAACTAATAAATCTCCTGGCGTGATTGCTTTTTCATAAATTAACAATGCACCACGCCAGACGATTAAAGCCGTGGCGATAGCAACTAATACTTCAATCGTTCTTTCTAATTCTGCTGCTAGATTGAGTGCTTTTGCCCCTTCCTTGAGACTCTTTTGATTGTAAGTACCAAACATTTTCTCCAACAAACCTTGTAGAGAAAAAGCCTGTACGATTCTAATTGCACCCATCGCTTCTGCTGCTGTCGCCGCCATTTCTCCCTCACGTTGAGATTGAATTTTAGCCACACGACGAATTTTTTTAGAAAGTCGGTTGGCGCAAACAAGAAAAATAGGAAGGATGAGAAGGGCGATCGTTGCCAATTCTGCATTCATCCACATCATCACGCACAACATCCCCGTCAGAGTCAGGATATTCGTCATTAGTGGTAGAAAAGCATTGACACTAACTTCTCGCATTCTTTCGATATCGTAAGTAACGCGAGTAATTAAATCGCCGCTTTTAACTTTGGAATGAAAAGAAAGTGGCAAATTTTGCAAATGACGATAGAGATTGGCACGAATTTCGATCGTGATGTGGCTAGTAGCAAAAGCCATCGCCACCGAACTGAGATAGGCAAAAATAGCACGCAACAAAGCGATCGCAATAATAAATAAAGCCAGAATTGCTAAAATTAAAAAAGGACTTTGACCGCGTAAAAAAGATATCTCGATCGCGTCAGTATTAAAATCAGTAACAATTAAAGTATCAAAAATAAATTTAAGCGGCCAAGGATCGAGTAAGCGCAACCAAGTTTCTAAAAGTAACGCAAAGAGCGAACCTATAATTAACCATCCTTGTTGACGAATTTGGGGTGCAAATCTAGATAAAAATCTTCTTGCACTAGGTAAAGCTTGTGGAAACCTCATAAACTCTCTGTGCCTCTGTGCCTCTGCGCGAAATTAAAAATTTTCGCTCTAATGGGTTACACTAGCGCTAACCCATCCTACATTTTTTGGCATTATTAATTCATTTAAAAAAGCCTTAGTTTTTTCCACACCTTGTAAATCTATCCAAACAGAACTAGGACTATCTTGTAGATAAGTAATAATTTGCTCTGCAAAAAGATCTGGTTGTAAATCTTCAGGATGAATTATCTGCAATACACCTAACTCTTCTAATTTTTCAGCACGAATAGTTTGTTCGCGATCGCCGTTACCAGTAAAAGGTAAAATCATCGATCGCACTCCCGTAGTCAAAATATTCATGGTGGTATTGTAGCCACCCATGCTAATCGACAAATCGGCTGCCTTTAAATAACCGAGTAAATTGTTTGTATATTTTCTCAAGTTAATATTATTAGTTTTACTTGCCAATTCTTGTAATTCTAAAAACTTAGCTTCAGGAATAAAGCAACCAGTAAAAATATTTATTTGGTGAGGAATTTTTGTTTCTAGTATTGGCGCAGAACGGATCGCACATTCTAATAATTCGTGTCCGAATCTACCTCCACCAACGCTAACAACGATCGAAGGCTTATCTTGAGGATCGATCGCTGTATCTGTATAATTTTCTTCTTGAACTACATAGCCAGTATAGCGAACTGGACAATTAATATCTTCAACTCTAGAAAAAGTTTCTTCTAAGGGAAGAAAAGAGCGATCGCCATGAATTAACAACAGATCGAAATACTTATTCATCAACTGAATAATTTTTTCTTCGTGTTTATCCTGTTCTTTTTTTCTAATCGTAATATCGCGCAAACTACAAACTCTTTTGGTATCGGGATATTCTTGGTTAATTTTTTCTAAAAGTGGAATCAATTCAAAAGAAAACTGTCTTCTACCAAAAGGAAATAATTCGATCGCGAAAATATCTGGCTGGAATTGATGTAATAAATCGAGTAATTTGTGTCTACGAAATTCTTGAACTTCTGCCAGGTTTAACCTACTATCAGCTACTTGTAATTCTTGAAATTCAGAATCGGTTTTAATCGCAGGAAGATTGACTATTTCTACTCCTTCAGGAATAGTTATACCTTCAACAACTTCACCACCATTAACAAAGCAAATCTGAAAATCATTTACCAGTCCTTTGACAATTTCTAAGCTACGGACTAGATGTCCGATGCCTAGAATATGTTGACAGTAAAACATTAATTTTTTCATAGTTCATTGTTCGTGATTGATTATTTACGATCGCTCGTTTATTGTTAATTCTGTAGGGGCGAATGACCATTCGCCCCTACACTATTTGCCCCTACCGTTGCCAAACATAATTCTGAAACAGAAGAAGAAGTTAACAGCGCGATCGAACCAGTACAAAAAGGATCGAATAATAACTGAGAAATGCTCTTAGAAATACGAGGTAAACCATTTAAATCCAATCGAGAGGCGATCGGATGACCGTTAGTATTGTTTAATTTTTCTAGAATAGAATCGATCAAAAGATTAGATGTTAGATCGTTAGGATGAATTGTGTCGAGAAAACCTCTTTGAGCCATATATTTGGCTCTAATTTGTTGTTCTTGTGCGGGTTTAGTCCGAGGAATAGCGATCGCTAATTTCCCAGCAGAAAGTACTTCGCAAATCGTATTATAGCCACTCATACAAACAACTAAATCTGCTGCGTCAATGTAGCTCATTAGATCGTCAGTAAACTCTAATACCTCTATTTGAGGATCTAATTTTGCTTTTTTAGCAACTTTTTTTTGTTGCTTGAGAGGCATTTCGGGGCCACAAAAAATCAAACTGCGAATCTTTTCTTTTTTATCGACTTTAGTAATTCCCGTCAAATAAGTATTAATTAATTCATAGCCATCTTCACCACCACCAGGAGTAACCAAAACTAATTTTTCTTGGGGTTGAATGTTTAATTCTCTGCGAACAATACGACGACTTTTCAAACCTGGTTCTTTGCGAAGATAACCACAAAAATCGACTTTCTTGGTAATTGCGTCGGTAAATTGATATTCAACACAGAGATTGAATATTTCTGGCATACCTGCGACTAAGACGCGATCGTAAAGAGATTCAACTGCATCGTAATAACCTTCTTTTTGCCATTCGCGAGTCGTCTTTTCTGGTGCATCGAGGATATCGCGTAAAAGTAATACTAATTTGGTTTCTGGTAGAGATTTTTTCAGATAATCGATCGTTGCAGTTAACTCACCTTTGATTCCGTAAGGTTTTTTATCTACCAAAACCAGATCGGGTTGATAATTTTTTGCAGCAGCTAAAATTAGTTCAGAGCGAAGTCGAATTGTAGACTCGATATCTGCATTCAAATATTTAACTGCCATTTCTCCCGATTCACCGCGATTGATACAGGGAAGTTTGATGTAATCTAATCCCTGTGGCAAACGAAAGCTTTGCAGCATGGGCGAACCAGATAGGACTAGGATAGAAAGATTGGGAATAGATTTCAGTAAATGGGTGCAGATTGCTAGCATTCTGCGAATGTTGCCAAGACCAAAAGCATCGTGAGAGTAAACCATGATTTTGGTGCTGTTTGCGGTTTTTGGAGCAAGAAGACGAGCCATGAAAATAATGCTCTAATTGGGGTTTAAGTAGAAAACGCTGAAATGCGAACTCTGTTTGATTACTAATAGCTTCACAAAACTCCATGAAGCGATCGTGAAACTTTTATGAGAACAATCTCATGAATATAAATGTGAAGAATATAGCGATCGCTTGAAGCACTTCATGCTCACAAAATGATCGAACAAGGAAAGATGCAGGGTAAGCTTGTCATTTCCATGATTCAATAGAAAACCACTCTCCAAATAAGAAGGAATTAGCTTTTCGAAGCTAGACAAGATCTAACTTGTAGCACTTTGTAGTATAATTAACAGAGTTTTCAGTTGGAGTTAATACAAGAATGCGGATTCAACCTTACGACGCTGAGCAACTGGATGCCGTCATTCATCTTTCACTTCGAGCCTGGAAACCAGTCTTTGATTCGATTCAAAACGCAATGGACGCTGACGTGTACCAAGCATTTTATCCCGATAATTGGCGTGTGAGCCAGCAAAAGGCTGTCGAGGATGTCTGCGCTGCGGAAGATACGAATGTATGGATTGCGAAGGTCTTCGATCGACCAGAGGTCAACGATGCAGGTTCTACTGTAGGCTTTGTAGCCGTGAAACTAAACTTAGAGGATAGCATGGGTGAAATCTACATGGTTGCTGTCGATCCAAACTTTCAAGGTCGTGGCATTGGCAGCACTTTGATAGAATTTGCTCTAAATTGGATGAAAGATGCTGGGATGTCTATCGCTATGGTTGAGACAGGGGGCGATCCAGGTCATGCCCCAGCACGTCATACCTATGAAAAGGCAGGCTTCGAGTTGTTCCCAGTTGCCAGATACTTCAAGAAGCTCTAAGTTGAGTGCAACATTGCACTTCTCATATACTTCTTTGATACCTATCGTTTTTAATTTTCCTCATGCACATTATTCTTGGTGGTAACGGTCATGTTGGTTCGGCTGTAGCGCAGACGCTATTATCGCAAGGTGAGTCGGTAACCATTGTCTCACGCAGTTCTTCTTCTATTCCTAAATGGCAAAAGTGCGGCGCTCGGGTTGAGGTTGTAGACGTGCATAATACTGTAGAACTACACCGCGTATTGGCAAAGGGTAAACGCCTTTTTCTGCTGAATCCACCCGCCGATCCTGCGACAGATATAGATGCCGAAGAAAGAAAAAGCTTGGCATCCATCCTGGAAGCGATCGAAGACTCTGAAATAGAAAAAATCGTTGCCCAATCCACTTATGGAGCGCAACCAGGTTCTCAAATTGGCGATTTGGGAGTGCTTTACGAAATGGAGCAGCAACTCGCCTCCCTGTCTATTCCATTTAGTATCATCCGCGCTGCCTACTACATGAGTAATTGGGACTTCTCTCTACAAACAGCCAAACAGGATGGCGCGATCGAGACTTTTTTTCCAAGCGATTTTGTATTGCCGATGGTAGCCCCGCGCGATATTGGACAGATGGCAGCGCGTTTGATGACAGAGCCAATAGAAAATAAAGGGTTACACAACATTAAAGGATTGGAAAGATATTCTCCGTTCGATGTTGCAGAAGCATTTGCCAAAGCTTTACAAAAACCAGTCAAGGTAGTGGAAATTCCGCGCGATCGATGGATCGAGACAATGCAGAATATAGGGTTTTCAAAAGAGGCAGCAACATCCTTCTCCAACATGACAACTCTTGCGATCGAAGGAGAAATGCCAACCCGCGATCGCGTTACACGAGGAGTAGTTTCATTAGAGAGTTACATTGCAGAATTATTTAAATCTGTTGTTTAACTCATCGCTCTAAATATGAATTAAATTAAGCAACTTGAGAATAACCAGAAACAGAATTATTATTTTCTGTTTGAGTTAAACGCTTTGCTACTAAAGGATTTACTTGAGTAGGACGACCGATACCAATGTAAGTAAATCCTGCATTTGCTAAAGCTTCTGGATTTAAATAGTTACGACCATCAATCATAATGGGACTGTTCATCTTGGCAGCCAAAGGCGCAAAATCCAATTGACTAAATTCTTGCCAATCAGTTACTAGTACCAGCGCATCACAACTTTCTGCTAATTCTTCTGGGCTATTTGTTAAGGTTACATTTGCTAGATCGGATTTGACGATCGGATCGTAAGCTTTAACTTTTGCACCCAAACGAGTTAATTCTTCAATTAAATCTAATGCAGGTGTATCGCGCATATCGTCGGTGTCTGGTTTAAAAGTTAATCCCAGTAGTCCGATCGTCTTGCCTTTTAGAATTTTAAGAACTTGCTGTAGTTTTTCGATCGCCAGTTTGCGCTGATTTTTGTTTACATTAACTGCCGCTTCGAGTAATTGTGCTTCATAGCCATAATCTCTGGCAGTATGAATTAAAGCCGAGACATCTTTAGGAAAACAAGAACCACCCCAACCGATACCAGCTTGAAGAAACCTACTGCCAATCCTAGAATCTAAACCGATTCCTCTGGCGACTTGGGTAACATCCGCACCGACGCGATCGCAAATATTGGCTACTTCATTGATAAAACTAATTTTAGTGGCTAAAAAAGCATTAGCAGCATATTTAATTGTCTCTGCCGAACTCAAATCGGTAACGACGACGGGAACGGGATTTTGTAGGGGCGAATTACCCGCAGCAAATTGACGATCGACGATTGGTTGATAAAGTTGTTTCATCAAATCGATCGCGCGATCGCTATTACTTCCTAAAACAATGCGATCGGGATTAAATGTATCGTAAACTGCCGAACCTTCTCGTAAAAATTCTGGGTTACTGACGACATCGAATCCAGTAATTACTTGTTGTCTTTCGGCGACACCATCCATAACAATCCTGCGTACCCAGTCGCCCGATCCGATCGGCACGGTAGATTTATTGACAATCACTTTGTAACCACCGTTTAAATGAGTACCGATACCGCGTGCGACTGCTTCTACATAGCGAGTATCGCTTTCTCCTGTAGGTAAAGGAGGCGTACCCACAGCGATAAATAGGATCTCGCCATGATGTACTCCAGCAGCTAAATCGGTGCTGAATTCTAATAATCCTGCTTTTATAGCGGATTGCATAATTTCGGGCAATCCTGGTTCAAAAATGGGAGATTGTCCAGACTGCATCAGTGCAACTTTTTCAGCGTTGTTGTCAATACAGATGACATGATGTCCGATTTTTGCCAAACAAGCACCTGTTACCAAACCAACATATCCAGTACCGACAACACAAACACGCATAATTTTATTTTCCTATTTAAAAAAAAGCTTTAATATTTTTTGATTAGTAACAGCTTGCCAATTTTCTATGAATTATTCGTGAAACTTTAATGAGATTCTTCTCATTAACTAGAAATGGAGAGATGTAATAAAGTATTGTTTTTTAGGAAGTCGGGGAAGTGCAAATTTATGTAGGGACGAGAATCCCTAACCATGGAACGTCCCTACATTATAAAAAGACGTGACCTATTTATCCCTACGAACAATATTGATTGCCGTGGAATAAGGAAAAGTTGTAGATGAATAAAATTAAAAATACTTTCAAGACTAATTTCAATATTCTTAAATATACTTTGCTATTTTTGCCAGCTATTTTCACTACAGAAGCATTTGCTTCAGAATCTTCAAAGCAATCTCAGAAAAGATCGATCGCATTGGCACAAGTTACTTCAGTTTCTCAATTAAAAGATGTCCAACCTACCGATTGGGCATGGCAAGCTTTACAATCTTTGGTCGATCGCTATGGTTGCATTGCAGGAAATAATAATACTTTTCAGGGCGATCGTTCTCTCACTCGCTACGAATTTGCGGCTGCTTTAAATACTTGTTTGAATCGCATTGAAAATTTAGCCAATTCATCAACTCTCGAACAAGATCTATCTATACTCAAAAGATTGCAAACAGATTTTGCTAGTGAATTAAGTAAACTGGAAACTCAGGTAACTAATTTAGAAACTCGGATAAATAATTTACAAGAAACACAATTTTCTACAACTACTCAACTTCGAGGCGAAGTTTTATTTCAACTTGGTGATAGTTTCGACGACAGCGTCGAAGAAGATGAGAATAGCGATCGCAGTCAAACATTTTTTGGCTATCGTACTCGTCTTAACTTTGATACCAGCTTTACAGGAAAAGACTTACTGAGAACTCGAATCGAAAGTTTAGATATAGCTAATTTAGAAGACGTGACGGGAACTTTTACCAGTCGTTTGGGAACGGATGGAAGTAGTAACGATCGAGCTAGAGTTCAACTAGTTTATAATTTTCCCATCGGAGAAAGTACCGAAGTTTTTATTAGTACTACTAATTTAGGCTCGAACGATATCGGTCAAACTGTCAATCCTTTATCTAGTAGCGGTCGCGGTGCTGTCTCTCGATTCGGACGTAGAGATCCCCTAACTTTACGCGGCCCTGGAGGTGCGGGAATTGGTGTTCAACATGAATTTAATGACTATTTAGAACTTAATGTCGGCTATACAGCAGATGATGACGATGCTGGCGATCCAGACGCAGGAAGAGGATTATTTAATGGTTCTTATAGCGCGATCGCGCAATTATTTATCGAACCAAGTGATTATATCAATCTCGCTCTTACCTATACTCACATTTATCAACGCACAGATGAAGTAAGGGCCGCATCTTCTACGGGTAGCAATAATGCTAATAATCCCTTTGGCGACAATGCTACTTCTTCCGATAATTTAGGTTTTCAATTTAACTGGAGAGTCAATCCTAAATTTGAATTTGGTGGCTGGTTTGGATATGCCAATGCTTCTCAACAAAGAGGTGGAGATGGTGAAGCAACCATTCTCAATGGGGCTTTAACTTTTGCTTTTCCAGATTTATTTGCTGAAGATAATTTAGGTGGAATTATTGTGGGTATTCCTCCTTTAATTACCGAGCATAATGATAGTAACGCGATCGATAATTCTACAGCATTGCACATCGAAGGATTTTATCGAATTAAAGTTAACGAGAATATTGAAGTGACTCCTGGTGTTTTTGTAGTTACTAATCCTGATTTTGATGAGGGAGATCCGATTTGGGTAGGGACGATTAGGACGCGATTTAGCTTTTAAACTTAAATTTTTAGAGAGTCGATCGTGCATTTAAAAGAATCATGGATTTCGTAAATATAATTTTTGGCTGGCATTATTCTCAATCTGAGTACGAAAATTTTCCATCATTGCTAAAATTTCATCATGCAACTGTTGATATTCTTCGCGATCGAGTGATAAATGTTCGCCATGAGCAATTCCATTTCTGCGTTTGAGTAATTGCTCGTTGATGATAACCTCTTTAGTTTCATAAAAAGAGTAGTCCAAACCCAAAAGACAGACAATCTCACGCAAAATAGAAGAAGTTAAATTAGAGGCTGTTGAAACTACATCTTCATAAGGAATTGAACTCTTCTGATTCATTTGGTTTAGCATGAAGTCAGTCACTTCTGTAAAGATTGTTGCCTTATTGGTTTCGTTTGCCTCATTGAGTTTTGTTTTCATAGCTATTGCTACGAAATTTATAGCTAAATCTTTATATGCTAATTGTTGTCTGACGACAAATCCTAAATAGCTAGTCGCAGCAGTTTTGATATATCCTTCCCAATGGGCATATAAAAGCATTACTCCACTACGTAATAAAGCATTATGTTTACTTGGGCTAAAACTTCTAGTTTCTATTAAGCTTTTTAAGTCAGATATCTCTTTTTTTCTCCAAATTAAATCTTCTGTTAATCGCTGATTCAATTGTTCCAGCGAGCGTATTTTCATAGAGCAAAGAGTTGACGACCTAAAGGGATAAGTTTAGGTAATCGAATTCTAGCGTCTTTACCTCGTCCAAAAGCAGATGTATATTCTGAATGAGTCCAAATCTCTAGAATCTTATTTCTTATCTCGGAACAAGTCGCGTTGTATTGCTGATAGTTGTAGCCAATTCCTAATGCTATTGTTTCAAAAGGTGCTAATAAAAAACCACCAGAAAATTTTTGTTTATTTGGATCGTATTTTCTAAAACTTTCACCTGCCATACATTCACCTAAAAGCTGAAATGTTTTTTCAAAAGCAGCTTGTTCTTCTTCAAAATCGTAGCTAGAATTAGCAGCTATTTGTTTAATTTTTTCTGTAAAGAATGTATCGACATCCACAATTCCTTTTAAGACATTTTCATCAATTTTTCGGAGTACTAAAAATCTACATAAAATATCAAGATCGTACTGCTCGTCAAGAGATTTTTCGTTTAAAGCGATACAAGACTGAAAATTTTCATTTTCACTTAGCTGTTTCATCCATTGATATAAGTTTGGATTTAAACTCACCAAAATACAATTTCTTAGTTCTTGAGCAGTGGCGATCGACCCTCCTGTATTCAATCTTTGAAAAAGCTCATACTTAGCAAAAGTATCGCTTTCTTTGAGCAGAATATTGACATTTATTTTAGCTCTTTTTATTAACAATCTTTGAGTTGGAGTAAATCCTTTTACAGAACCTTCTGGATTGTTTTTGTCTTCCCATAACTTACCAACCAATGAAGGTAAATATTCAGTTTTTTGTAAAGTTAATGGTGGAAATTGCTTACCATCTTCATCTCTTAATATACCTACAAACTGATAAATAGTTGACAATCTTTGTAAACCATCAACAACGTCCCAAATACCATCTTCTCTTTGAGATACGAAGATAGGTGGAATTGGTATACCTAATAAAATTGACTCAATTAATTTGGTTTTTTGATAATCAGTCCAACGAAAGAATCTCTGAAACTCAGGATGAATCTCAATTTCTTTTTGCTCGTACAAACTAATCAATTCACCAATCGACATCGAATAGTAATCCGATCGAATTTCTTGTCTCTTTTGGTCGATTTCGGATTGGAGTGTATCTATTTGTTCTTCGATATGCATACTACCATTTCCAATGTGTTGAATTAAAAGCAACACACTCTCTATTCTAGCGATCGGAATGCTCTTTGCCATAATTAGCATTGTTTTACAAAACTGAGGACACGGATTGGAAGTGCGATGGCAAATCTTTGAGCATTTGTAGTGAATACGCTATTAGCAACGATTGCGTTGGCTAAATCTACACTTTCTAAGCTGACTCCAATTTTACAAAAGAACTTGGATGAATCAATAACTGAGCAGTAGAATATTTATCGACCATATCCCTTGTAATTGTATAGCGAGTAATTTCTGGAAACGAGGGCAAATCGTACATAATATCTAACATCAATTCTTCAACAATTCCCCTTAATGCTCTAGCACCTGTTTTTCTTCTATAAGCTTCTTGAGCGATCGCGCGGATGGCATCTGGTGCAAATTCTAATTCTACATTATCCATTCCAAACAACTTTTGATATTGCTTGACTAAAGCATTGCGAGGTTCGATTAAGATTTTTACTAGTGCTTCTTCATCGAGAGATTCTAATACTGCCATGACGGGAAGTCGTCCGAGAAATTCTGGAATAACTCCAAATTTAACTAAATCATCTGTTTCTATTTTTTCTTGAAGCTCGATCGCTTTTTCGATCTTGACTGGAACTTCTTCAGTATTTATAAAACCAATCGCTCGCTTCCCTTGTTTTTTATTGGTAATTTTTTCTAACCCAACAAAAGCACCGCCACAAATAAAGAGAATATTGCTGGTATCGATTTGCAGACATTCTTCATGAGGATGTTTGCGTCCACCTTGGGGTGGTACGTTGGCGATCGTGCCTTCTAATAATTTTAGCAATGCTTGCTGTACTCCTTCCCCAGAAACATCACGAGTAATTGACGCACTTTCCCCACGACGAGCAATTTTATCGATTTCGTCGATGTAAATAATTCCCCATTCTGCTTTGGCTATATCCATATCTGCTTCCTGAATTAGCCGAAATAGAATTGTTTCCACATCTTCACCTACATAACCTGCTTCGGTTAAATTAGTAGCATCGGCAACGGCAAAAGGAACTTCTAGAATTTTAGCTAAAGTTTGTGCGAGCATGGTTTTACCCGATCCTGTCGGCCCAAGTAAGAGAATGTTAGACTTTTGTAGCTCTACATTTTCGTGGATTGTGGTTTGATTTTGAGCGGCATTAAGACGTTTATAGTGATTGTAGACGGCAACGGAAAGAACTTTTTTGGCTCTTTCTTGACCGATTACATATTCATCCAAATGTTTTTTTAGTTCCGCTGGTTTGAGAATTTTATCGCAAGTCAGAGAAGATTTGGATTGAGAGTTAGACTTTGAGGCAGCAATTTTTTCTGTCTCGATAATTTCGTGACATAAATTGATACATTCATCGCAAATATAGACTTGAGATCCAGCAATCAATTTTTGAACTTGTTCTTGAGATTTTTCACAGAAAGAACATTTTAATAAAGAATCGTATTTAAAAGACATACAAGTAGCTCCGCTTTGTCAAATATTAAATAGTGAAGATAGGCAACAGGGAATAGGCAATAGGCAATAGGCAATAGGCAATAGAGATTTTTTATATTTACCTCTAATTTTTTGGAAAATGGAATATTTTAAGCAGCTTTTAGTGTGATAAATCGATCGGCTGACTGGCTTTGAGTGATAATTTTGTCGATCGCGTCTAAAATTTCTAGTTCGGTAAAAGGTTTAGTCCAGTAGGCATAAGCTCCCAAATGCGTGGCTAGCTGACGATGTTTGGAGTTGTTACGAGAAGTGAGCATGGCAACGGGAATCTGAGCGAGATGGGGTTGTTGGCGGCGGTGAGTGAGAAATTCAAAACCATTCATTCTGGGCATATCAATATCGCTGATAATTAAATTAATTTGAGAATTTGACTGCAATTGTTCGATCGCATCCCATCCATCTCCAGCTTGAAGGACTCGATAATTAACTTTTTCTAAACTGCGTGCTAACATTTGTCGCATGGCAATCGAGTCATCAATAATTAAGACTGTGGGTAGTGATGCAGTTTTATAAGTTGTTTTATTTAAATTCAATTCGATCGCTGTAGCGATAGATTTTTGAGATTCTACATATTCGATTAATGCCGCCCCATCGATGACGGGAAATAAACTACCATCACCCCAAATAGTGCAACCATAGGTATAACTGGGAGGGGCGATCGCGCTACTAAAAGGTTTGATAACTAATTCTTTTTCTGCTTCGAGGCGATCGATTTCTAGGGCAAATAATCTTTCTTTGTTTCGGATAATCAGCATGGGAGATGCTAAATTATCTGTGGCTGGATCTGAAAATAAAGTCTTATTAAGAGATGTTTTTGGTAGCGAATAATTATAGTCTAGTAAGTCAGCCAGCCGATGAACCTTTATAGATCGATCGCGCCAAGATAGATATTTTTGAGTTTCTGAATTTTGGATTTGTTCTGATTTAGGAATGACAATTTCTTCGATCGTGTCGAGGGGAAAAGCTAGAGTGTGAGAATCCACCGAGCAAATTAATAACTTTGCGATCGTCAGGGTTAGAGGAAGATGCAAACTAAAGGTAGTTCCTTTTCCTGGTGCAGATGTCACCGCCACATTTCCTTTAATGGCTTGCAATTGAGAGCGTACTACATCTAATCCTACTCCTCGTCCAGATAGCTCGCTGACTCGATCGGCGGTAGAAAAACTCGGCTCAAAAATTAGGTCAATTATACGTTTTTCTGGTAATGCTGCTAATTCTTCTGGGGCGATCGATCCGTTAGCGATCGCTTTTTGAGCGATTTTTTCGAGTTTGATTCCTGCACCATCATCGCTAACTTCAATAATGGTTCGATCGCCTTTATGATAGGCGGAAATTTCGATAGTTCCTGCTTCTGGTTTTCCTTGTTGCTGTCGAGTTTCTGAAGATTCTATTCCATGATCGAAAGCATTGCGAAGTAAGTGCAGTAGTGGATCGCGTAGTTTGTCGAAAATTCCTCGATCGACTAAAACTTCTGCGCCATTTACTTTTAAATTGACGGATTTATTATATTTGAGGCAAAGATCGCGCAAAGTACGGGGAAAGTTACTTAAAATTTCGCCGATCGGAAGCATCCGCGCCCACATTAGTTCGTCTTTTAAAGAATTGATTGTTTGACGCTGAGACTCGATCGTTTGTTGAGACTGTCTGGAAACTAAAGTGATATCTTCAACTTTTTCTTGAAGCTGGATCGTCTCTTCTAGTAGTCCTTGCAATAGCATTCGATCTGAAAAGTTCTGAATTTTCCCGATCGCCTCCTGAAATTGTCTCGAGCGATTTAAAAGTTCTTTGGTTGTTTGAGATAACTGTTCGTTTTGCAGGGATAAACTGTTGTTATTGATGAGTAGTTCGCCAACGAAATTGTTCATTCTCTCCAAGCGGTTGAGATCGACTCGGATGGAAAGGTTGTGAGTGGTGGGTTTTGGGTTTTGGGGGTGTAAGGATGTAGGGGTAATGTTTTGTACTTGCCCTTGTTTGGATGTGAAAATAGGATCTTGTGTTTGCTCAGGTAGATTAATTAACTCCTTGTTTTTTTCCGCTTTGTATTCAATCATTAAATCCAACCTTCTGCTTCCTGCCTCCTGCCTCCTGCCTTCATTAAAGGTTGGATCGATCGCGAAAGTTTCTAGATCGCGAATTGGTTCGACTATTTCTATTTGAGAATCGCTCTGAGGAGAATTAAATAATTCCTCTAGCGATAATATTTCTGCTTCTGAATTTTCTGAGGATGTAAGAGAAAACGATTCTACTTCGAGGCGATCGCTCGATGGTTGCGCTAGGGCTTGTAAAGCTACGGAAGGGTTTCCACCACACTGGCGATCGCCATTAAGTACCGCTGCCCTACCCGATTGAAAGTCAGTTAGTGCCAGTTGCATAATTTCTAAAACCTTGTCGGGATTCGCATCGAGGGCGGTTAGAGTAGTTTGGGCGATCGCGGAAAATCCTAACAAGTTAAACATTTCAGCAAAGCCAGCAAATACTTCTGACTGCGCCCGTAATTCTCCAGCTACTTCGTAATCTTCAGGATTGGAAAAGACATTGGTCAGACGATTCAATCCTTCAGCTACATCGACTTCAAAGATAGAAGCTACCATATCTACTCCCAAGTCGGTGGAAGTAGGGATGTAATTGTCAGCCGCAGCGATCGCATCTCCCAATCGTGCTTCGATTTTTGTCAAAATGGGAATGGTAACAGATAAAGCCGATTCCCAGCCACACTCACCTTTAGTAATTTCTTGCATAAGCGGATCTTTGAGGCGATCGCTTGCTTCTAGCAACCAACTCTCCAATTGTGAATCAATCTCTACAGTTTCGATATAAAGGGCTTTGAAGATATCTTCGAGATGATGAGCGATGATTTTTACTGCTTCTAGTCCAACGCTGGCAGCACCGCCTTTAAGAGAATGAGCCGCCCTCATAATTTCGTGAATTTTAGCAGGAGTACGATCTTGCCCGATCGTAAGCAAACCCATTTCAATTATGTGCAGTAATTCGGGAGCTTCTTCAATGAAAAACTGATAGTTTTGGTTGCGAATCGCCAAGTGTGCCATCTTTAGATCTTGTCTTAGGGAATGGGGTGTGGGATGTGGAGAAAAGTAGGAAGTAAGAAGTAAGAAGTAAAACAGCCAAGTAATAAGTAATGAGTAATGAGTAATGAGTAATGAGTAATGAGTAATGAGTAAAACTACTTAAAATTTAATAACTCACCGATAACTTAACCTTCTGCTTTCTGCCCTCTGCCTTCTTAATTAACCTTGAATCGATCGATCTCAGTTTGTAATTCTCTTGCAACTTTTAGTAAATCCTGAAAAGATTTGGAAACTTGAGTTGTTTTTATTGAGGTATTGTCGGCAATCATTGCTACTTCCAACATATTATTAGTCACAACTTCAGAGTCGCGAGATTGCAATACGGTTGCTTGAGCGATCGCGACGATTAAGGCATTAATCTCAGCGCTAACGGCTTTAATTTCATTCAAACTGAGACGGGTTTCCCCTACAAATTCAGTTCCAGCTACTACTTGTTCCGTTCCTATTGCCATAGTATTTACTACCTCTCTAATTTCTCTTTGAATCACAGCTACGATTTTTTCAATATCGCCAACCGCTTCTGCTGATTGCTGCGCTAGCATTCGTACTTCATCGGCAACTACACCAAAACCTTTACCTTCTTGTCCAGCACGAGCAGCTTCGATCGAGGCATTGAGCGCTAACATCTTAGTTTGAGCGGCAAAATTACCGATTAAAGTGACTACTTTTGAAATTTCTTGTGAAGATTCACTCAAATGTTCTACTTTATTGGCTGTTTCAGTGACAGTTTCTTTAATAGCAATCATTCCATCTACAGTTCTGTTCATGGCTGTATCTGACGCTTCTACTATTTGATTCGCTTTGCCAACTGCAACTTCTGCTTGTTGGGCATTGGTAGCAACGTTCGTAATTGAATCTGTCATATCTTGAATACGTTGCAAAACTGTCGAAATCGCTCCTGATTGACGCGAAGCATCTTTTGAAAGTACTTGAGCGATCGCTTGATTGGTATCGGTAGTAGTGGTTACCTGTTGGGCGGCGGTTTGAACTTGAATGACAATTTTGCTCAAGTTTTCGACAATGGAATTATAAGAATCAGCCAGAGTACCAATTTCATCGCTAGTAACTTTAGCGCGAACAGTCAAATCTCCTTGACTGATTGGCTCGACTTCCATGAGCAATTCTAGCGCCCGATTCTGCAATCTTTCTTTGGCAATTTTTTGCTCCTCTAGAAGATTGGCTCTCTCTAAAGCCATCCCCAATCGTGAAGAAGTTTGAGTTAGTAAGTCGATTTCTGCTTGCTGCCAATACCGAGACTTGGAACATTGATGAGCGATCGTCAAACCCATAAGTTCCCCACCGATTAAAATTGGAGCGGCTAAATAAGCTTTAACATTAATAGCTTCTAATTCTTGAATTTGAAACTCACTCAGATCGGCAAAAGCAAGATCGGGAACTGTCTTAAATTCTCCTCGTTTGTATTGGTTAATAAAATTTTGACTAAAACAACCATCGCTAATTTCTTTTCCCAAAGCACGAGGAAAATTACCGAGGACTGATTCAGCAATAACTCTACCTCGATCGCCACGCTCGAAACGATAGATGATAACTCGATCTGCTTTTAGTACTTGATGCAATTCTGATACGGCAATATTAAGAATAGCACCGCGATCGAAAGTTTCAATTAGTCTTAGAGTAATATTTTTGAGAAATTGAGAACGCTGGCTTTCCAGAGCAGACTCTTCCACATAATTCCCTAGTTTGGCAGCCATATTATTGACATTAGCTTCTAAGACAGCAAGTTCATCTTTTCCTTTCACCTTAAGACGAGTATCCATTTTTCCCTGACCGATTTGTTCGATCGCTTTTGCTGCCCTTAAAATTGGTCGAGTGCCGCGATCGGCTAAAATAGCTGCGATCGCAGCCACTAAAACGGTAGCGGCGAGGGTTCCCAATCCAAAAGTCCAACGCAATTCTGTCAGAGGGGCTAAAGCAAGATCGAGAGGGCGCGAAATTGCCAAACTCCAGCCATTTCCTCGCGTACCTTTTAAATCGTGAAAAGGAGTAAAGCTGAGTAAAACTTTTTTGCTGTCGTCACGATCCCACATATGTGCGGTGGCGATCTCCCGCAGGGAGTGCTTCGTAATCGGATTTTGTTCTTTTTTATTTTGAGCGACATCGTTCAAAACTCGATCGTGCAGTTGAGTAAAGCGATCGTAATCTACTTGAGCTTGTTGTCCGATCGTCTCGGTTTTATCGGCTGCAAATGCTATCCCGTTAGAGCTAATTAGTCTGTATTCTACCCCCTGAGTTTGTAAATATTGAAACATATTTTCAAAATGGTTGAGTGACGATCGCATAACAACTACACCGACTAACTTGCCAGTCTTATCTTTAACGGGAGCAGCAACTTCTAAACCATTTTTCGATCCCAGAGTAACTTTTGGATCGGCGATCGCAGTAGCTTTGGTAGCGATCGCTCGTTGAAAATACTCTTGTTTGTTGTAATTGTGTTTGGAGTCGAATGGGTGTTTAGATTGAGACTGACACAATAGCTTTCCTTGGAGATTGAAAAAAGCCACATTTTGATATTGTCCATGCCTGGCATTAATGAAACTATTGAGTAATGTTGTTGCTTGATGAAGCGAAGTGAAAGATCTTCGATTGCATCTTGCTAATAAAGGAGAGTGAGAGATTATTTTTGCATCATCAACTATGCGATCGATCGCATCTTTAAATGATTGTTTGATGCCAATGGCACGGTTTTCTTGCTCGGTAATAATTTGCTTTTCAAGCGAATGACTGGCGAGATTATGGGCGATAATTCCCACTCCTGCTACAGGAATCGCACCGATGGCGATCGCTACAATCGTTGCTTTATTTCGCAAACTTACCGTTTCCCACCAACTAGCTAACTGCTTTGGTAATGAAGCTATTCGAGTTTTAATCCGAAAATTTTTAAACCTAAGACTTTTCTTCTCGAACTCAAATAACACATCTTTTTTCCTAATCTCCTCAGAATCGATTGCGGAAACAGCAAAATTCTCTTTTGTCTCCACCTGCCGATCGACTGAGTTGCGATCGTTCTCATCTTGGTGGGATTCTTTTTTAAGGACAATCTGAGTCATTGAATAAACCTTTTACTACAATTAA
>JBOFLQ010000093.1:0-2399 GCA_051657945.1 Xenococcaceae cyanobacterium
AACAAAAAAATTCGTCAAAGAGCAACTTCGATCTTAAAGGAGTTCGCGTTTTACTTGTTGACGATACTCCCGAACATGTTGAGTTTTTATTATTTGCCCTCGAACAACAAGGAGTTCGGTGCATGATAGTTTCTTCTGCAAAAGATGCCTTAAGCGCGATCGAAACCTTCAAACCAAATGTCTTAGTTAGTGACATTGCCATGCCAGACATTGACGGTTACCAATTTTTGCGTTTGTTACGTTCTTTACCAGGCGATCGAGGCGGACAAATTCCCGCGATCGCCCTAAGTGCCTATGCCAGAGATGAAGACCGTATCAAAGCCCTAGCAGCAGGATTTCATCAGCACATTTCCAAGCCGATCGAACCCTATCTTTTAGTGGCGGCGATCGCCGAAGTATTACAAAACAAACACAATTAGCGATCGGGGATTTAATAACTGAGATCCTAAATTTTCGATATAATTTAGATCCTGTTCTGGGACATTAGCTCAATGGTAGAGCAAGCGACTCTTAATCGTTTGGTTGCGGGTTCGAGTCCCTCATGTCCCATCAAATTTGTAATTGCGATCGGAAACCACAAAGAGAATTAACCGAAAAACAAAAGTTGGAATTACCAACTAATTCCGCGCCAATCGATGAGTAAAACATTATACGAGCAAGAATACGATCGCTGGTTGCAAGAACAGATTGCACTGTTGCGATAACTTGCAGAACTAATTTCTGAAGCATACTCTGACGCGATCGAGTGGGCGAGCGAGGAAACGGGTTTGAGAATTAGTTTGTTCCCCGAAACTTGCCCATATTTAGAAATATATTTATTGGATAAGCAGTGGTTGCCAAGCTAAGGCTATTTCTGGGTAATAAAGTATTAACAAGTGAACTAAAATTTTTCTAGCAGTGATGGTTTTTCTGCGACTGCTAATCGGTTACCCCAATCGACGAAAACGACAGGATAATCTTTTTCTTTTCTCGCTTTGTTAACCACTACTCCCACTTGGTTATCTTCCCGTTTGTAGACGCGATCGCCGATACTCAAAAGCTCCCAGACTGCGTTAGCAATGTTTAAGCGAGCGGCGAAGGCTAGTTTCATCACTTTGAGCTGATTCAGCCAACGCCAAAAAGCTATATTTAGATCGGCAAAAGAAATAAAGGTAGCGCGCCGAAAAAAACCATTGTCAATATGCACCCAGCAAATTTTGTTTCTTCCAGTTTGTTTGAGAATGCGAATCAAGGAAACATACTCGCCGTTTTTGAATAGGAATCGGACGAGTGAGCGGAGTTGATCTTCTGAGACTTGTCGGTTTATCATAGAGACACTTCCTAGAACTTTGTTCTTTGGATAGGAGTAGAGGCGATCGCAATAATTCTTTCTGGAAGTTTACGATCGCTTCTAAATATTAGATATATAATATACTATTGTATGTATACATACAATAGCAATTAATTAATTTTACATTAGCTCGATCGTTGCAAAAATATGAGAGGGAATCCTAATCCACGAATCGATCACCTGAATCCTTTTCCCAAATTTTGTGAAGAAGGAGCGGCAAAAAAACCCGTGCAGGTTAAGGTAGCAAAAAGTCATTATGACAAATGGATGGCTCTACCTGTGGAGTTGAGAAATAATCTTTTGCGACAAACGATTGCAAAGGCGATCGGAATAGAAGTCGAAGAACTTTAAAAAAAGCGATCGCACTCGATCGCTTTTAAGCTTATATATCTAACCGAACTACACTCAGCACTACCTGACAAACTGAGGCATAATTTCCGCAGATGTAAACAAACCGTAAATACCTTTGCGATGAAAAGAAATTCCTGCTTTAAGATAGCCGAAAGCAGTACCGCAAACATTTGCAGCCATGCTGGTTTCATCGCCCAAGGTAAAAGTATGAGTAGAAATTTTACCCTCAAAGGTTCGTCCCGTAATTTTTACGTTGGTACTGAGTGGTTTTTTCGGATTGCGAGTATCGACTACACCACCAACGCTAACGCGATCGCGAGAACAAATTCCAGCCAATTCTAAAATAATATCATCGGCGTGTTCCATATTTTCTAGCGCTAAAATACCGTTAGTTTTGTCGAGGAGTGCTTCGACTTCAGCATCACTCATTGCGGTAGCGCGATCGACATCGTAACCAGGCATGTGGGCAATATCTTCTCTGATTGTCGCTTTATAAGCTTCCCAGTTGGCGATACCAACACCGAAAGTAATTTTTACACTGTGAATTTCGGCATAGCTTTGAGCGGCTAAAGCAGCGGCAGCAGTTAACAAGCCGGGAGTAGCCCCGCAGCCAGTTAAATAAGTAATTCCAGCCGCTTTGAGTTCGTTTTGCAATGGCAAGAGTTGTTCTACCGCACTAGTTCTTTTTAGGGCATCTACCAACACTCCCCGCCAACCA